>NZ_JVPT01000045.1:0-39260 GCF_001055915.1 Corynebacterium sp. 212_CJEI
TGCCAAGGTTAGGGTCGCGGGTTCGAGTCCCGTCATCCGCTCAGACCAACTCCCTTCCGGGTATCCGGGAGGGAGTTTTCGTTTAACCTTTGTTAGGCAACCAATTTCATCGAGTCCTACCGCTCCCCCGGGTTAAGCAGGAAAAATATTGTCCGGCGGGCGTCTCGGCTGGCAGGTTTTCCAATTCGGCGAGCTTTGCTGAGCAGCTCGCTCGTCTAAATGCTATGGACGGTCAGCCCATGACAGCTCCCCGAATTTCGGTTTGGCTGGACGCCAAGCCCATCAATTGATACCCCAGCTAAATAGAAATGACCGCCCTAGGCAGTTAGCCCCAGGGCGGTCATTTCTATCCAAACTGCGAACCGAGCTCGATATTAAGCTGCGTCGCGAGCGCCAAGCTCCCGGTCGATACGCAGCAGGCCAGCACCGTTGTCGCCAACGATCTCCAGGCGACCGATGATGCCACGCACGGTGTCCTCTTCCTCAATCTGCTCAACCACGAAGCTGTCCAGCAGCGGGCGGGAGTCGAGATCACCCTCGCTATCAGCAAGCTTGCGGAGGTTACGGATAGATGCCGAAACCTTCTCTTCATGCTCGAGAGCAATGCGGAATGCATCGATTGCGGAAGTGACCTTCACCTCCGGTGCGTCGACAGCACCAATCTGCGGGTGGTTGTCGCGAGCATCGAGGTGTGCGATGAACTGACTCGCGTGATCAACTTCCTCATCCGCCTGTGCACGCATCCACTCTGCCATGCCGGAGAAATCCAGCAGGTCCAGTTCGATTGCCAGCTGGCGGTAGACGTGGGAAGCGGTGAGCTCCATAGTGATCTGGTCGTTGAATGCCTTCTCAAGAGTATCTGTTAGTCGCATGCCCCTACTATAAGTCCAATCCTTATAAATGACAACGATTATAACACTTCCCTTATAAGCCACGCCTTGCCTATTCTGCAATCGTCGGCTTAACCTCGGCGGTATGGCTACACTCACCTCCGTAAGCCCATCGACCGACGAAATTCTGCAGTTTCTTTCTCGACCTGCGCAAACGACACATGATACAGCGGCGGCGTCTCACAACACCTCCACCGTCACGGCCATCGCCGTCACCAGCTTGGACGGACGCGGCGCCGTCGAAGGCACCTCGGGCCAGCTTGGCAACGACACCGATGCCACGGTTTTCAACACGCTTCGCGCGCTTGCCGACGTCGTTTTCGTTGGTACAGGCACCATTGCGTCCGAGGGGTACGGGCCAGTTGAGATACCGGAGTACCTAGAGGCCGTTCGACAGAAGCTAGGTCGCTCCGAGCACGTGGCGATGTCCACACTTTCGCGCTCGTTGGATCTAGATATAGAATCCGACTTTTTCGCGAATGCAGAAGTCAATCCTCCGATAATCTTCACCCCGACTGAGGACGCTTTTAATGATGAAGGAGCAAAGACCGCTCACAAGAACAAAGCTAAAAAGATGGAGTCGGCCGGGGCTCGCGTCGTTAAGCTCCCTAACCCCTCGGTAAAAGCGGCGTTAACCTGGCTGGCTGAACATGGGTATCGGGACATTGTCGTAGAGGGTGGACCGACGATGTATCGAGAAGCATTCAAAAAGGGGTGCGTCGACGAACTGTTCCTGACGTTGTCGCCGATGTGGGTGGGTAACGGTCCCCTGGCTTTCGGCGAGAACGACCCTGATGATGACGGGAACTCGACGAACCCGCAGGCTTTTGAAGTGCGGGATATCCTACGTTCCGACTCACACATCTTCCTACGCTATTCCCGCAGCTTCACCCAGTAGGGTGGAGTATTGTGAGTAAACCAAAAATCGACGTGAGCGCAAGCGCAACGGCATTAACGCAAACGTCCAAGGACACGCCAGAGACAAATTCGGTGGCTCCACGCCCTCTGTCTCGGCACGTGTCGCGAGGACTCAGCGCTTTCTTGTGGCCTATCGCAGCTGTGGTGATTTTTCACCGCACCTGGGTTTTGCCGAAAGACGTTTCTGGCACAGATGACTTTACGACCGTCTGGTCGGCAATTAATCGATTCGTATCGCAGGTACCCGTTTATTCGGAAGACTACGTAACAGCCGATCCGCACTATCTGTATTCCCCAGGCGCTACCCTACTTTTAGCCCCGATTGATTTGTTCGGCTCGCTTGAATCGGGCCGAATCTGGTTTGCGGTGTTTCAGTCAGCTGCAATCATTGCGGCAATTGTATTGCTGCTGAGGTGGCTTGGTATTGCGCGCTCTGGCCCCATCATTCCAGCGTCGATAGCACTGCTCTACCTCACGGAACCCGTTACCAACACCCTTGATTTTACGAACGTCAACGGTTCACTCTTCCTTGCATTAGTGCTGTTTTTTATTGCTCTGACCGAGCGGCGCAATATCCTGGCCGGCCTGATCATCGGTATCGCAATCACCATTAAACCTGTTTTCTTGCCAATGCTGTTCCTACCGTTCATGCGCAGGCAGTTCTCTACGGTACTGACCAGTATCGGAGTGGTAATTGCAGCCAATGTCATTGCGTGGCCGCTCATGGTCCAACCACGTGACTACCTAGATATCACCGTCCCCTACCTGGGAGTTGTCCGTGACTTTGCAAATGCTTCACTGACTGGACAGCTTGTTTGGCTAGGTGCCCATCCGACCCTGATTTTGCTGTGGCAGATCTTTTTCGGCATTTTCGTCTTGGTATCCGTCGTGCTCCTTCTTCGCTGGCTCGAAAGGGATGAGATATTCTGGATTGCTACGACTTCCGGAGTTCTCTTCACCGGCGCGTTCTTCCTTTCCAGCCTGGGCCAGCAGTACTACTCGATGACGCTCTTGCCAATGGTTCTCACCGTGCTTCGCCCATTGGTTTTGGCTCGCGACAATGAAGGAAATATTGGTTCGACAGTCATGTTGAATTGGGGCGCAGGACTCGGAGTCGTACTCTGTTTCTTCTACGCCAATTGGTGGATTGATGAAGATGACCTCTTTTTCCCGTGGTTCACGGTTGCAATCGGCGGTATTGGATGGGCCGTTCTTATTCTCTCCATCACGGCAGCACTCATTCGAATGACGATTGTGGATGCCGTCAATGGGCGTAGCTTTGCATCCGGCTTCAGCTGGCTGAGCGACTGGAAGATAGCAGGCAGGAAGTCTAATCAGGAATCTGATCTCAAGTCTGAGGAGGCTATTCAGAATGGTTGATTCGCATAGCGAAGACTGGAATCTGAGCGAAGAAGAATGGCGCGAACGCCTCAGTGCCGCGGAGTACCAGGTTTTGCGTCAGGCAGGTACTGAACGCGCCTTCACCGGTGAGTACACCGATACCAAGACTCAAGGTGTCTACCGCTGCCGGGCCTGTGGTTACGAGCTGTTTCGGTCGAACGAGAAGTTCGACTCTCACTGCGGTTGGCCATCCTTCTTCTCTCCACTAGCTGGAGACCGGATTATTGAGCGCCGAGACACCAGCCTCGGTATGGTCCGTACCGAAGTGCTGTGCAGTCGTTGCAAGTCTCACCTCGGCCACGTCTTTGAGGGTGAGGGATACAATACTCCGACCGACCTGCGTTATTGCATCAATTCAATTTCACTCACGCTCGAACCGGACAAGACGGCTGAATAACTAGATAGAGAAGCAGCGCCGCTGGTCAAAATCCCGTCAGTTAACGGGGCTTGACCAGCGGCGCTGCTGATTCTCTCGTTGATTGCGTGAGCTACGGCAGAACGTTGATGATCTCTGCGATGTCATCGACGCGACGTCCCGTGTGGAACGGAATCTCTTCGCGGACGTGCAGACGAGCCTCGGTGTAACGCATCTTCCACATCAAGTCCACAATGCGGTCGAGCTCCGGCCCCTCGAATGCAAGGATCCACTCGTAGTCACCGAGTGCGAACGCCGGGACAGTATTGGCGCGCACATCCGGGTAGTCACGACCGGCCATACCGTGTTCAGCAAGGATGCGGCGTCGCTCGGTCGGCTCCAGCAGGTACCAGTCGTAGGAACGAACGAAGGGGTAAACCGCAATCCATCGTCCCGGCTCTTCACCCATGATGAACGACGGCAGGTGCGACTTGTTGAACTCAGCTGGACGGTGCAGCGCAGCGTTCGACCAGTGCGGAGTGGATGCCTTGCCCAGCGGAGTCTCGCGCAGGAAGGCGTTGTAGAACGCCTGCAGGTCTTCCAGCTTCTCTGCGTGGATCCAGAACATGAAGTCGGCTTCAGCACGCATGGCCGAAACATCGTAGAAACCACGGATGATCAGATCAGTGTCTTCGTAACGAGCCAGGAATTCCTTGGTCTTAGCCACTGCCTCTTCGCGGTTATCACCGAGTGCACCTGGGGTCACCTTGAAGGCAGACCACATGGTGTAGCGGATGGTGTCGTTGAGCTTCTTGAAATCGAGCTTGGTCATTAGTTGTCTCCTAGTTCGGTTGAAAGGTTTGTTTAAAAACGATGGGTCAGCGCCAGTTTCGTACTCAGCACCAATCTCGCAGCTTTATGCCAGCTCCGCAGCAATCTTGCTGGCCGCAGCCTTGGCGTTGGAGATACATTCCGGAATGCCCGGGCCACTGAGCCACGCCCCCGTTGCTGCAAGCTTAGGCACCTCGGCCAATTCCTGGCGAGCAAAATCCATCAGGCCGCCATGCCCCATATCGAAGCGTGGAATCCCCGCCCACCAACGCTGGACGAAAACCGCAGTCGGTTCAGCATCAAAGCCAGTCGCCTTAGCCAAATCCGCCTTTGCCCTGGCGATGAGGTCCTCGTCGCTACGATGCACGTGCGAGTCATCATCAAAACGGCCGAAGCTTGCCCTCACAACGGCACCGTAGCGCTCACCAATATGTGGCCACTTCCGGGACGACACTGTAAAAGCTTTCGCGGACAGGTCAGCACCAATCTCGCACAACACGCCGTTAATCTCCGGCAGTCCTTCCGACGAGTCGAAACACATACCGACCACCGCCGAGTTCGACGTGTCTACCCCACCAATGAGCTCGGCCGCCTCTGGCGCAAGATTGCTCAACAGCTCCGATGTGGTTGCAGAAGGTGCCGCCACGACAACGCCGTCGACGTCGATAGTGCTAACGCTCGTGCCGCTTTCCGACGGCAGTTCCACAGTGACCTCAAAGCCATTGTCATGCTGCCGCAGACCAGTAGCCTTCGTCGACAAGAGGAGTTCGGCTCCCGATTCGTCGACAAGCGTGTTGTAGAGAACCTCGAAGCCATCGCGGAACGTTTGGAAGACCACCGGTCGATTCGTCTTCGTCGAGTCTGTCGCAGCCTCACTGCTCAGACGCGCCTGCTGCGCCTGCTTACGTGCTTCCAGAACGCGCTGGACAGCGCCGGTGAGGCTGACATGATCACCGACACTAGCCATTTCATCAAGCGCTGCCGCCAACTGTGGGATGGTCGCACGCAGGCCCAGGTCGTATGCGGTGGTTGAGTAGACGCCTCCGAGCAGCGGGGAGACGATGCGGTCAACGACTTCCTCACCGAGCCGCGCCGCGACCAGCTGGCCGACATTCATGTCGTCACCCAGTACCCAGTGCAAGGCTGGAGTGAGCTCGGGGTTCGACTCGGCATCAATCTTGGCGAGGGTGGCCTCGCTGAGGAGGTAGCCCAACCCTTCTGAACTTCCTGGAATACCGGTGACCGTGTTACGCGGAAGGTCCTTGAGTTCACCGCCAATGTAGAGCTTGGAAGGCAGCCCCGAAGGGGCGACTAGCTGATCTGCCAACCCGAGTTCCTTGAAAAAATCGGTGGCATCGTGACGGAACGCCAGGTACGCCTCAGCGCCCGCTTCGAGAGGGCCGTTAGTTCCTGTTCGAGTCTTCAGCTTGCCGCCGACCTGTGCACTGGACTCGATGACAATTATTCTTGCGGCGGGTCCGAGCTTTTTACGCAACTCATACGCTGCGCTCAGGCCGGAGATACCGCCACCTATGACGGCAATGGTAGAAGGTTGTGCAACCACGGTATTTCGTACGCTTTCTCTATGCCCGCGCCTCGAGCGGGCACGGTCGATAAGACTTGTAGGAAATTAGCTAGTGCGTGTTTTACACGCCTGTTGCGTCGGCTTTTACGTTGCGTGAATGATCTCAACGGCGCGCGTAATCGCGTCGGCATCGGTATTCGGTAGCACCCCGTGACCCAAGTTGAAGATATGTCCACGGGCGTCACCACGCTTAATTGCACGGTCCGTCTCAGAGCAGATGCGCTGAATCTCTTGGGTCATTGCATCTTCACCGGCAAAGAGAATCGCCGGGTCAAGGTTGCCCTGCAATGCAAGGCTGTTTTCCGCCGGGTCTGCGCCTCGGTGAACGTCGGAAAGCGTGGCACGAATGCGGTTGGCAGCAACGTCCAGTGGCACGCGCCAGTCGACGCCCATGACTTCTGGGCCGGCTTCAGCCATCGCACCGAGAAGCTCGCCGGTGCCCACACCGAAGTGGATGCGCGGAATGCCGGCGTCGGCGACAGCCTGGAAGATTTCCTTCGAGTACGGCAACACAAAGCGGCGGTAATCACGCTCGGTGAGATAGCCAGCCCAGGAGTCGAAGAGCTGAATAGCGTCCACACCAGCGCCAATCTGCGCGCGCAGGAAAGCAATCACCATCGGAGTGATTTTCTGCATCAGGTGATCCCACAATTCAGGGTCCGAGTGCATCAGCGCCTTAGTGCGCTCGTGATTGCGGGATGGACCGCCTTCAATCAGGTACGACGCCAAGGTGAACGGTGCACCGGCGAAACCAATGAGTGCCTGGGTATCAGTCAGCTCTTGCAGAATGAGGCCGATACCCTCGGCCACCGGAGCGAGTTGCTCTTCCGTGACTTCCGGTAGAGCCTTGATGTCTGCTTCCGAGCGCACCGGAGTATCCATTACTGGACCGCGGCCAGGAACAATATCCAGGTTGACACCCGCAGCCTTCAGCGGCACGACGATATCGGAAAAAAGAATCGCAGCATCAACGTCGTGCCTACGTACCGGCTGCATAGTAATCTCAGCGAGCAGTTCCGGACGGAAACAGGAGTCCAACATACCGATGTCCTTGCGCACCTCACGGTATTCAGGCAGTGAACGACCGGCTTGCCGCATAAACCACACCGGGCGGCGCGACGGAGTTCGACCGTAAGCTGCATCAAGAATCGGGGCATCAGTCAAAGTGCGACGATTGTTCATACGGACAATCATGCCCCACTTACCTTAGAAATTGATGTGTGGGGTACTAAGAACAGGGAAATCGCTCGCCCTGCTGTGCGTTTTCGACGAACCGCTTGGTCGCTTCCCACTCTTTTCGGCGCGCCTCCCACTAACGCAAGCGTCATATGGCTAAGTTCAGGCGCGTGAATGGAACCGATTCAATGCCACAGAACTTCCGCGCCGCGGTCCAGTCAATGCACTCTGCTGAACTGCGACCTGAGATTGCTCTGGGCACCGTTCGGCCACCGCAGAAGCTGGCACCGTTTAGCCACGCTGTCTCGCTTGAGGTCACGCAGCCCGAAGCTGATATCGTCCCCGAGTCCTCGGACGACGATGCCTTTGGTCGTTTAATTTTGCTCCATGACCCCCGCAGTGAGGAAACCTGGGACGGTGACATGCGCTTGGTTGCATACATCCAGGCGGATATGGACGCCTCCCTCGCGGAAGATCCGCTGCTTCCCCAGGTTGCCTGGCAATGGCTCACCGAGGCTCTGGCTGAGAACAACGCCGAACTGTCGAACTTGGGTGGCACGGTGACTACTACGAACTCTGTCCGCTATGGCGAGATCGGCGGCAAGCCACAGGCCTTTCAATTAGAAATGCGCGCATCGTGGACTGCTCGTGGCACCGACCTGCGCACCCACGTTGAATCCTTCGCTCAGGTACTAGCGAACGTCGCTGGTCTGCCACCCGTCGGCGTTTCCCTGCTGGGCTGATACCGGCGACTGCTGATACCGACGACCGAAGAGGCGTGCGATGAGCTCCGACGTGGAAACTAGTCCCGACGTAGAAGTAAGACTTGCCCCAGCCGAGGGAACTCCACGCGTGCTTTCTGCCATCGACGACATTATTGACGCCGGTGAGCAGCTGGCCAAAGGACACGGTTGGCTCGCAGTCGATACTGAACGAGCTTCGGCATATCGCTACGACGACCGCGCCTTCTTGCTTCAATTTCGCCGCCGTGGAGCGGGCACCTTTCTCATCGATCCCGAAGATGGTCGCAAGGCGATGGCCGTTTTCGGTTCCTCAGTCAACGACCTGACCTGGATTATTCACGCCGCTCATTCTGACCTTCCCTGCCTCGCAGCTCTGGGTCTCTACCCCACCAAAGTCATTGACACTGAGCTGGCCGGCCGCCTTCTCGGCCTGGAGCGAGTCAACTTAGCAGCTCTGACAGAGCGACTCCTCGGAGTTGGACTTGCCAAGGGGCACGGTCGAGAGGATTGGTCTACTCGTCCACTGCCAGCAGATTGGCTGGACTACGCAGCCTTGGATGTCGAGCTGCTCATCGAACTCGCCGAGGTTCTTTGTCAGGCGCTGACTGAGCTCGACCGTTTGGAATGGCTGGAACAGGAATGCGAACGCGAACTCGCTCTAAACCGTAAATACCTCGATGGTCTGCACGTCGGACACTCGTGGCAGGGGCTCAAAGGGATTGGGAAGCTGCGCACTCCCGAACAACTTCACGTCGCCCGTGCACTGTGGACTGAGCGTGACGAAATCGCGCAGCGCCGTGATGTCTCCCCAACACACGTCATGGGTCACAGCGTTCTACGTACAATCGCAGAACAACTCCCCGGTACGCAGCGTGAACTAACTGCAATCCGTGGATTTCCACGTCGCCGTCGCGGTGCCGCGGACGCTTGGTTGAAGGTCGTTAATGAAGCCCGTCAGGAACCCAGGTCGTCATGGCCGAAGCCCCAGAAGCAGGCTCCCAACCAGATGCCCCACTTTCGCCGTTGGGCTGAACATGCCCCACAAGCCGCCGAGATTTTCGAAACCACGCGAGACTGCATCGACAACGTCTGTGCCCAAATACACCTGCGCAAAGACACACTCATCACTTCCGCGCAGACACGTGAACTGGTGTGGTGGATTCACAGCCGCGCAGTCGGCTCATTCGTATTCCGCCACCACGACAACTACGCTGGCGGCCTGCCAGCCGTTACAGAAATCTCCGCTCACCTCAGGGAACAGGGTTTCCGCCCATGGCAGGCACATTTGCTTGCCGACGTGATCGGCGCCAACGTTCTTGCGCCCATGCGGCAGCCACTCTAGCTACAGCTGCTCCAGCACCGCGATGGTTTCAAAGTGATGCGTTAGACCAAATGCGTCCACGACCTCGAGGTGTTTGAACGCGTAGCCGTAGTCAGCCCAGTACCGGGCATCGCGGGCAAAAGTCGCCGGATCGCAACCGAAATGTACGACCGTGCGTGGCTTGGCTTCTGCAATAGCGGCAATGGCATCCTTACCAGCACCGGAGCGCGGAGGGTCGAGAACGACGATATCCGGGTTTGGTGTTTCCGCATTAGCAACTTCGCGGCGCACTACCTTGGTGACATCCCCGGTTACGAACCGGACTGGTGCCGCAGGCGACGCATTTCCACTGTGGTCAGCTGCAGTGAAAGCCTTGCGCCCCGCCGTCGCGGCCGCGGCAAAACCCTCGACAGAGAGAATTGAACCCTCTGCGTCAACTAGCTTGCGCAGTGCCGCCGACAGAACGCCTGCGCCACCGTAAAGATCCCAACCGCAGGAGAAAGACTGACCAACCAACAGGTCGATGATGCGCGATCCATAGAACTCAGGGGCATGGCAATGGGCTTGCCAAAAACCGGTCGTCGGCACATCGAAAGTAATTCCGTGAACGGTGTGCTGTGTAGTTGGCTCGCCTTCAATCAACGTTTGCGTGCGGTTCCTGCCGCTGCCGGAAACGTATACAGCACTTCGGTTACCCTCCGTGTCCATGGCCACATGGAGTTCTCCTGGCTTCGGCTTCTTGCTCCCTCGACCGCGAGCAGGCTTAGCAACAGGGATGGTTCCGGCCGTCGAAAAGCCAGCGATGAGATTGGGTACTGTTTGGACGCACTCGGAGCCGATGACGAGCTCGTGGGAACGGGAACGACGTAATCCCGCTCGTCCCTGGGAATCCACACCCAGCCGCACGCGCGTGCGCCAACGGGAGGTCGGAGCCAGTGGAAGAACATCGATAGCTGGCAGCTCGTCGGCGGTGAAACGTCCAAGACGGCGCAGGCAATCGGTCAAGACATCAGCCTTGAGACGCGCCGCGTGCTCAGGATCAATAAAACCCCAGTCGCAACAGCCCGCGCCCTGCTGAGCTGCTTCGCAACGCTGCGAAATTCGATGCTCTGAGGCATCCAGAACCTCAACGACATTGCCGCGCCACAGCTTGGCATCAGGTTTGGCAATTTCGACAACAACGCGTTCGCCGGGGATACCGCCGGTGACGAAACCGATTCGTCCGTCGTAGCTGGCAATGAATTCTCCGCCGGCAGCGGGACGGTCAATAGTCACTTCGATGTTCACGCAGTGTGATACTACCCGCTGACAAGAGAAAAGCCGCCGTCGGGTGACGGCGGCGGGCAGTGCACAGTGGCGCCTGCAGATCCTTTTCTAACTGGTCAAGTAGCTAGCTTCTCTCTGCTGGCGGGTTGACCAAACTAATTGGTGGAGCCATCCGGGTTGATACCAGTAGCGCCTGGCACCTGCCCGGGTTCACCTTCAGCTTGGGCAGCCTGGGCCTGCTGCTGGTATGCCTGACGAATCTGCTCGGCCATCTGGGACGGCAGCGTAACCGGAAGCGGCTGACCTGCTGGCATCGGGTTTTCACCGCGCGAGACGAAGCTACGGGCAAGGAGACCGCGGGCGAGATTTGCGAGTTCCTCCGCCCGATCAGCCGGACCGGAAGCCGTCATGCGAAGCATCCAACGCGGGCCGTCGGCGCCGATGATTCGCATTTCCATATCGGAGGTGCGACCTACGACCTCAGAACCCCACGGCCCCTGCTCGACGTGGACATCGAGGCCATCGGACTCAAGACCGTCCTTGATTTCCTGAGCGGACTCCTCCCAGAGGCCGCCCGACGTCGGAGCAGCGAATGCTACAGGAGTTACGCGGCCATGCTCAGTGGCGACGTGCAGCATGGTTGGACCTGTCGGCCCCATCTCCACCTGAATATCACCAACGTGAGGAATAGGCAGCAGCATCGAACCGAGGTTCAGGCTGGCCTTCGCGAAGTCCGAAAAATCAAACTGCGTCGGGCTAGCGCTGTTGATGTCGAAGGGGCCGTTTGCTGGTGCGTTCTCCGCGGCGGTTTCCGACGCGTCGTCATGCACGGTTGCGGTAGCCTCCTCAGAAGCTGGCGCCGCAGAGTCGGTGGTAACGGCCTCTGCCTCAGCAGCTGGTTCTTCTGGCTGGTTCTTCTTTCCAAATGGCCACATGGTGGTTTATTGACACCTCGCTAAAAAGAAATCTTTGTATACGCTTTTGTAAACGCTTTATTGAGCTCTTCACGCATTGAACCACACTTGGTAGGGTCCCCGCGCTGTCAGAGGCGTTTTAAAGCGTCGTGGACACTCCGGTTGACCCGTGACCTCCCACGCCGCGTTCAGTTTCATCGAGCTCATCGACTTCCACCAGCGGGCTGAGCTCGACCTTCTGCACAACCAATTGGGCAATTCGATCGCCCTTGGCGATCTCCACCGCATTGGTCGGGTCCAAGTTGATCAGGCAGACTTTAAGCTCACCACGGTAACCGGCATCAATCGTGCCGGGAGCGTTGACGATGGACAGCCCCTTTTTGAAAGCCAATCCGGAGCGAGGATGAACCAATCCCACTGTGCCCGCCGGCAAAGCAATGGCAATACCGGTTCCCACGAGCGCCCGCTGCCCTGGTGCTAGGATGACATCCTCCACTGAGCTCAAATCCACACCGGCATCATCGGCATGCGCACGCTGGGGAATCACAGCGTCTTTAGCGAGCTTTTTCACTTGCACCGGGGCATAAGTCATCTCTTTGTACATCCTTCGCTGTCGCGTCTTTTAAGAACCGCACTTCGGCCTTGTCAGTACCGAGCATAGCCGTGCCCTAGAATGGATAACCGTGAGTGGAAAAGATAACCTGCAGCCTCGTCGCGACGACAGCTCAGCATCCGTCTCTGAAGGTGCGGCAATAGCAATGAGCTCGAGCGGAGATTCATCGATTGTCTATTCCGAAAAGCTCTGGGTTCCCTGGTGGTTCTGGGTACTCGGCGCTGCTGCCGTTTTTGTATGCACGGCCCAGATTGGCTTTAACCGTTCACCGATTTGGCTTGTCATCGGCGGCATTATTTGTCTGGCCGTGGGCGTGTGGGTGCTGTTGACTATGTCGAAGACCACGGTGTCCGTGGAAGTGGACAGCACTGGTGAACGCTGGCTTCACGCTGGCACGGCAGTTTTGCCAGCATCGGTTGTTGCCAAATCCCTGGTGGTCCCGAAGTCCGCGCAGCGCAATGCGTTGGGCCGTCAGCTCGATCCAGCAGCGTTCCTGGTTACACACACGTGGATTCCCACGATGGTGCTGCTAGTCCTCGACGATCCGGACGACCCCACCCCCTATTGGCTGGTCTCCACCCGCCACCCCGAGGCACTGCTTGACAGTCTCTTCGACCGCTAGGTCAAATCTCTCACCGCCGCTACACGCTTGCCGACGGCCCCAGCGCCGCCAGAACCGTGGTAGTGGCGGTTTTCCTTTTTCCTAGGAAGCTATCCCGGCTGTGCGGGGATTAGGCACAGTCCTGACAGATGGGGAATCCATCGCCGTTATCGATTGCGATCATTGAGCGGTGCATCACCATGAAGCAGGAGCCACAGGTGAATTCATCCTCCCCCTTCGGGGCAACATCCATATCGAATTCTTCACCCGCGATGTCGGCAACCGGCAACTCGAACGGCTCAACAATTTCGCCGTCGTCAGTGTCGTCGATTTCCTTCTCAGCAGATGCAGCCTGAAGGCCCTCGAGGGAATCGGTCTCCAGCTCTTCGGTTTCACGAGTACGCGGGGCATCGTAGTTTACAGCCATGTCCCAAACCTTCTTTCTGGACCTTTGCTAGACATTGTGAACTGACTTTTTCTCGGAGAATACAACGCGTTGAGACGATTGACACCCTGTACTCTCCAGCGCCTTTCTCAGCGGATATTAAGGCAATTCACGCAATCTGTCATCTCTGCAGGTCAGAATAGGTTTCTATGCCCATAAGCCGAGGAGAGGATAACATGATGGCTATGAGTTCAGGCCCCGCGAGCACTTCGAGCACATCACATCGACGAAAAATTGTTCCCTACGTGGTGGTTTCCGTCGTTGCTGTAGTGATTGCCGCTACGTTGTGGGTATTGGCATTCCGCAGCCAACCGGCAAGTTATCCGGTGTCCTGTTCCCTCCCCGCGGCTGGGGCCCCTGTTTCCTCCACCACGCTAATCGGAGAGCACGTCGTTCCACCGTCGGATGTTCATGTGCGCGTTTATAATGCCAACGGCAAAGTCGGCCAGGCTACAACCGTCGCCGAGCAATTGCGGCAGCTCGATTTTGTCCTCGATGAGCAGGTTCCCTACGGCAACGACCCTATTGTGGAAAACCAAGACCTCGGTTGCTTCGGCCAGCTGCGTTATGGCGAGGACTTCAATGGCCACGCCGCGGCGCTTCACGCTCTTTTCCCCTGCTTTGAGCTCATCCACGATGGTCGGCCGGATGCAACCGTCGATGTGTCGTTGGGTAAGGGGTTTAAGGATCTCGAAGTAGCCAGCCAGGTTGAGGAAACGATGTCCGCATTGAACCGTGGCGAACAAGCCGACCTAGAGGGTTTGAGCTCGTTAGGCTCGAGCACCTGCTCCTAGACCGACGCACTAATTCCTAGCCTTCGCGATAGCACCATCCAATGCCTCGAAGAACGCATCGGCAACTTCAGAGTTCGCCGCACCGACACCAAAGTCGAGCGGGTCTCCCTCCGGCCGGCCAGTAACGTTGGCACACTGAGTGAATTCCGGGACCCTAATCCTTGCGCCTGCTTCAGCCGCAATCAGAGCACCAGCTGCATAATCCCAAACCTTGATGTCGTGTTCGTAATACGCATCAACACGGCCGTGCGCCACCATGCACAAATCCAGCGCCGCCGATCCCATGCGCCGAATATCTCGACACTCCCCCAGCAACTGCGACGCTATCCGGCCCTGCACCTGCCGGAGACTAGCGGAATAGCTGAATCCCGTTGCCACAAGTGTCTTTTCCAGCTCGGCCGTTGGGGAACAACTAAGCGTCTGCACAGTGCCGTCCCGTCGAGAAACCTGAGCGCCCTCTCCCTTAGCTGCACTGTAAATCTCTCCCGAGGACGCATTTGCCACTGCACCCGCCACTACCTCATCGCCTACGGCGCAAGCGATACTCACGGCACAATTGGGCAGGCCGTAAAGGAAATTCACCGTGCCATCAATGGGGTCTACAATCCAGGTCACCGCTTCGCCCTCGTTGGCAGCCTGCGCTGGGGAACTCGCGCCGTCGTCAAGCCCGCCTTCTTCGCCCAAAATGCGGTCAGAGCTGCTAAACGTCTTGATAAGCGAACGAATGAGCTCCTCAGATTCACGGTCGACGACGGTGACGGGGTCAACAGCTGAGGACTTCGTTTCGGAACTTGCTAAAACGCCATCGGAGCCGAGTTCGACCCGACGACTGGCGATGTGCGCCGCGGCTGCGCGGGCGATAAGTACCGCGCGGTCACGCAATTCCCCGACGCTGGGCCGCACGGACCCGGGGCTATTCGGTGCAGCAGACCCCCTATTATCCGCGTTGTTAGCGAGTTGTTCGGTGCCATGCGAGTTATTGCTCATGCCCCCATTGTGTCTGTTTCGTACAATTTGAGCTATGGGACAACGAATTGGATTTGGCATCGACGTGGGAGGCTCTGGAATCAAGGGTGGCCGCGTAGACCTTGAAACTGGGCAGCTTATTGGCGACCGCATTAAAATTTTCACGCCACAGCCGGCAACTCCGGAAGCGGTTGCGGAGACCATTGCAGAAATTGTGGACATTGCGAAGTGGGATTCCGATGTCGGCATCACGATTCCGTCCGTCGTACAGAATCAGATTGCCTTGCTGGCCGCCAATATTGACGGTTCTTGGGTTAATACGAACTGCCAAGAGCTCTTCGCTAAATACCTGCCCAACAACAAGGCACACGTGCTTAACGACGCTGACGCTGCCGGCCTCGCTGAAGTCCAGTTTGGCGATC
This sequence comes from Corynebacterium sp. 212_CJEI, assembly GCF_001055915.1. Lineage (NCBI taxonomy): Bacteria > Bacillati > Actinomycetota > Actinomycetes > Mycobacteriales > Corynebacteriaceae > Corynebacterium > Corynebacterium sp. 212_CJEI. The sequence goes on from NZ_JVPT01000045.1 coordinate 15,242, forward strand.
CGGGCAATAAGACAGGCGCCGTGTTGTTGCTAACTTTTGGTACAGGCATCGGCTCGGCGCTTATTCATGACGGACTGCTCTACCCCAATTCGGAGTTAGGCCACCTCATCATTGATGGCATGGAGGCCGAACACTTTGCATCCGCGAGAGTTAAGGATGTGGAGGGGCTCGGCTTCGAAGAGTGGGCTGAGCGCGTGAGCAAGGTACTTAAGACCTACGAGGCGCTGTTTTGGCCGTCACGGATCATCGTCGGCGGCGGAATCAGTCGCGAACACGAAAAGTGGATTCCGCTGTTGACATGTAAGACTCCAGTTGTCCCCGCAAGTCTGGATAATAATGCGGGTATTGCTGGCGCCGCCTTTGCAGCTGACCAGGGACTTTACCCTTAACCACTTTCATTTCTTATATGGGGATTGGCAGCTACGTGTCGGGCGTGACACGTGCTTGAAACCATGCCCCGTGGCGGCGATTTTCAGAATTGGTTTACAATAAGAAGTTGACTCACGGCAAGGTTGAATAATCAACAGGCTCGAGGAGGATTGGGAAAATCGAATTCCAGCGCACTGCTTCGATGAGGATTTTCACCGATTACTTCTTCGCTAGGAGCCAGAAAGCAACACTGATGACCGTGGCACGAAAAGGTCAGCTCTGAATGTTTTCCATTCGGCTAGTTGGCTATAGACGAAGTAAAGGCGCACCACTGGCGCGTTGAGCTTCTCTTCGACCGAGAGAAGCTGGCGGCGGCTTTGGCGGCGCACACAACGTACATCGTGAAAGGGCGTTCGTGGCAGGCAACGAACTGGGGCAAGCTCAGGACCAATCCACCGGGAGTGGCACCGGTTCAGCTACTCCTGCAAAGAAGGCTGTAAAGAAGGCCATCAAGAAGGCAGTGAAGAAGACCGTGGCAAAGAAGACTGCCGCGAAGAAGACTGCTGCCAAAAAGACGGCTGCTACCAAAACTGCGGCGAAGAAGACGACCGCTAAGAAGGCAGCGGCCAAGAAGACCGTGAAGAAGGCGGCCAAGAAGTCCGTCGCTAAGAAAACCACGCGTAAGGCCGCCGCCAAGAAGGCAACTAAGCGGACAACGGCTGCGAAGGCCACCGCGGCCAAGGCTGCTGCAGCGAAGGCGAAGGACGCGCAGGCTCTCGACGCAACTGAGAACGAAGAGCTCGAGGACGAGGAACTCGACCACGACTTGGAGCAGGAGCAGGACTACGACCCGGATCTGGATGATGACCTCGAAGACGATGATCTTCACGACGATCTGGATGATGACGACCTCGAAGACGACGACCTCGACGATGATGAAGAAGAGGACGACGAGAACGAAGACGAAGACGAGGATGAAGAGGACGAGGGCGACGAGGTCTGGAACGAGGACGAGTCCGCTCGTCTGCGTCAGGCCCGCAAAGATGCTGCCCTCACCGCCTCCGCCGACTCTGTCCGCGCCTACCTCAAGCAGATTGGTAAGGTCGCGCTGCTGACTGCCGAGGAAGAAGTCAGTCTGGCAAAGCGCATCGAGGCCGGTCTGTACGCGCAGTACAAGATTGACGAGGCCAAGGAAGCCGGCGAGCGCATCGCTTACGCTCAGAAGCGCGACTTGCGCGAGATTTCTCGTGACGGTCAGCGCGCCAAGAATCACCTGCTCGAAGCCAACCTCCGTCTTGTGGTGTCCCTGGCAAAGCGCTACACCGGCCGTGGCATGGCTTTCCTCGACTTGATTCAGGAGGGCAACCTCGGCCTGATTCGCGCCGTCGAGAAGTTCGACTACACCAAGGGCTACAAGTTCTCCACGTACGCAACCTGGTGGATTCGCCAGGCAATTACTCGTGCAATGGCCGACCAGGCTCGAACCATTCGTATTCCGGTTCACATGGTTGAGGTCATTAATAAGCTCGGCCGTATCCAGCGCGAGTTGCTCCAGGATTTGGGCCGCGAGCCCACTCCGGAAGAGCTCGCTAAGGAGATGGACATCACCGAGGAAAAGGTTCTCGAGATTCAGCAGTACGCTCGTGAACCCATTTCGCTGGACCAGACCATCGGTGACGAGGGCGACTCCCAGCTCGGTGACTTCATTGAGGACTCAGAGGCAGTCATCGCTGTGGACGCCGTCAGCTTCACGCTCCTCCAGGACCAGCTTGGCGACGTTCTGGAGACTCTCTCCGAACGTGAAGCCGGTGTCGTCCGCTTGCGCTTCGGCCTTACCGACGGCATGCCACGTACCCTGGACGAGATTGGTCAGGTCTACGGTGTGACGCGCGAGCGCATCCGTCAGATCGAGTCCAAGACGATGTCCAAGCTGCGTCACCCATCGCGTTCGCAGGTGCTGCGCGACTACTTGGAGTAAAGCTTTAACCTGGAGTTGTTCAGGGGCTAACTGCTTGACTAGAAAAATCGGGCTTGAATGAGGTTTCACACCTTATTCAAGCCCGATTCTTCTTTTGGTGTCAGCGCTAGTGAGTTACTGACTGCGTTTATGTCAAAAATAGCCTGAAAAATGGCCTGAAAGTGTCATAAACTCACACAGTTTCACATTTGCAGCCAAAAGCCCCGAACCACCAAAGTGGAACGGGGCGAAGGAGTATCTGAGCAACGCTAGGCGAAGCAGTCCGGTGGCGGTTCAGCGCGCTGCCCCACCATCCACTACGGGCTACTACATACCCAGCTAGTACACGACGCCGAATACCCACTGCAGCAGCGTCAGCGATGCCACAGAAATCACGATCAGTGCGACGACGTTCAGCCAAACACCGGCCTTGACCATGTTGTCCATGCTGACGTAGCCGGAGCCGTAGGCGATGGCGTTCGGCGGTGTTGCAACCGGCATCATGAAGGCCGAAGTAGCTGCCAGTGCAACTGGAACGGCGAAAATCATCTGGTCGTGGCCCAGACCGATTGCCATCGCACCAACCAGCGGCAGGAAGGTCGCGGCCGTCGCGGTGTTAGAGGTGAACTCGGTCAGGAACAGCACAACGGCGCCGACGACAACCACGAGTGCAGCCACTGGCATCCAGCCGAGAGTAGACAGCTGCTCGCCAATCCAGTCCGACAGCCCAGAGGCACCGAACTGCGAGGACAGTGCGAGGCCACCACCGAACAGCAGCAGCACGCCCCACGGCAGCTCTAACGCATTTTCCCAACGCATAAGCTTAACGCCATCAGGACCGCCCGGAATAATGAACAGCGCAATACCCACGGTCATTGCGATAACCGCATCGGCAATCTTGGTGTCGGGCAGCAGCACCGGAACAAAGACCCACGCCAGTGCCGCCGCGATAAACACCAGGAGCACTCGGCGCTCTCCAGTCGACATACGGCCAAGGCGCTTCAACTCGTCACGCATGAGTTCGCGCCCACCTGGAATATGCGTAATCTCCGGCTTAAACAGAACATTTGTCAGCAGGAACCATGCACAGAGCATGAGCACAACCGCCACCGGGACACCGAGCAGCATCCACTGGCCAAACCCAATATTGACTCCCTGCTCCGCCATGTAGGCCGCCAGCATAGCGTTCGGAGGAGTACCAATAATGGTGCCCAGCGAACCAATCGATGCCGCGTAAGCGATACCCAGCATCAGCGCGATACCGAAGTTTGACTTTGGCATCGGGTCATAGCTTGACGACGACTCCTCGGCCTCCTCCAGCGCATCCCCACCGGGGGTTTCAGCGACGGATTCACTCGCAGAGCCCGTATCCTCTGCAGCAACCTTTTCATCGTGCAGCATTCGGACAATGAGGCTCAGGACGGACACACCGATTGGCAGCATCATCACGGCCGTGGCCGTGTTGGAGACCCACATCGACAGGAAGCCAGTAGCCACCATGAAGCCGAGAATCAGCATCTTTGGTGACGACCCCATGAGCACCAGAACCCACAATGCGACGCGCTTGTGGAGGTTCCAACGCTGCATCGCCAGCGCCAACAGGAAGCCGCCCATAAAGAGGAAGATGGTCGGGTCTGTGTACTTGCCCGAGAAATCCTTAATCTCCGCGAGGTTGAGAATCGGGAATAGAGCCAGCGGCAGCAGAGCCGTAACGGCAATCGGGATAGCCTCGGACATCCACCACACGGCCATAAGCACTGCTACACCTGCGGTTGCACGCAGGTTGTGATCGAGCTCAGCCGGCATAAAGAAGTACACGAGCAGGGCCAGGATGATACCGAGTCCTAGACCGGTGCGCTTACGGAAAAGCTCTCGGCTGAGGTATCCACGGTCTTGTTGGCCAGGTGACAGTTCCGGGGAGTTGTCGCGCGTAGATGTCGCTGCCACGATTCACGCTCCTATTTAATAATCAGCAGACATCCTGTATTGCACGCATGTTCAAACGTTTACCGCATGTAGGGGATGCCAAATGTGGGTACTTTCTGACACCAATATCATTACCAACACTCGGCCAAATATGAGATTTCACTAAGAAACCCCCGGCCGAAACTGCAGGCAGTTGGGCTTCGGGGGTGGATTACGGGGTTAGCTCATTTCCTGATTGCGTATCTGGCGTTGACCGAAAACTCCGGGCACAAAGTAAGACCGCCATTGATGTCGCTTCCGAACTCACTCCGATTGCTTCTTTGGCTGATCAGTACCCATCTGCTTAGAGATGCACTCGGCATACTCTCCAGAGGTGCGCTCGAACTTCTCGCACTTCGACATCGCATCTGATGTCGACGAATACAGCATCAGCGACACCACGGCGGCTGCAATACCCGTCACAATGCCGACCACGCCCAATCCGAACGAACCGCTGATGACCGCGTCTCCCCCGGCTGCCTGCACGCGTTTCTTGGCACTCATTGCCTTCGCCATCGCGATGATGCCCAGAACAATGCCAAAGACACCGAGGATGCCACCAACAATCATCCAGGACATCAAGAGTCCGCCGACGCCAAAGATCAGTGCCAGCACGCCAATAGTCCGACCGTCATTGCCTGGTACAGCTGACAAACCACCGCCGGTCAATTCTGACGGCCTCGACTTATCACTGCTTGCCGACATTCTTCTCTCCACCATAGATTGCTCAGTTCGTTTGAAACCCTACCAATTACGCAGGTAGCTGATGCGATCACGCAACTGTTCCTCCGTACATAGCGCAGTCGGCGGGCCACCACAGGCGCGCCGAACCTCGTTATGCACTTGACCATGTGGCTTACCGGTTCGCGCCGCTGTCATCGACACCAGCGTATTGAGCTCCTTCCGCAACTTCGGCAACACCTCACTGGCCACCTTCTGCGGCCTTGGGTACGCCGATCCCTCAATCCGGTGCACCGCGCCCCCTTCGCCCCCGCTTGACGACGATTCCCTCGCCTCCTCGCGGGCTTCCTTCTCTCGGGCACTGGCGGCTTTAAGCTGTTCATCCTGCCGCTGACGCAGCAAGAGTCGCATCTGATCGGCGTCGAGAAGCCCTGGCAAACCCAGATAATCGGCCTCTTCGGCGGAACCAGCAACGGTTGCGGTGCCGTAGGAGGAGCCGTCGTAGATGAGGTAGTCGAGTTCAGCATCCGCGCCAATGGATTCGTAGGCCGGCAGCAATTCATCGGGCTCATCCTTGCGGCGATTGGCCTCAGCGACCAAGTCATCTTCCCAGCCCTCCGAAGGCCGATCCGGCTTGCCGAGCACGTGGTTGCGCTGCACCTCCATCTGCGAGGCCAAGTCGAGCAGCACCGGAATCGACGGCAAGAAGACGGAAGCAGTCTCCCCCGGCATGCGGCTTCGCACGAATCGTCCGATAGCCTGCGCGAAGAATAGCGGAGTCGAGGAACTTGTCGCGTACACACCGACCGCCAGCCTCGGCACGTCCACGCCTTCGGAGACCATGCGCACGGCTACCATCCACTCATCGGTGGACTCGGAGAAAGTCTTGATTCGTTCCGACGAGCCCGGTTCATCCGAGAGCACTAACGCCACCGGCGTAGAGGCAATCTGCTCGAGAATGCGTTTGTACGCACGGGCAGTTGCCGCATCGGAGGCGATAACCAGGCCACCCGCGTCCGGGATATGCTGCCTCATCTGCGAGAGCCGGGTGTGCGCTGCCCGCAGCACAGATGGCATCCACTCGCCCTTTGGGTCAAGCGCGGTGCGCCAAGCACGCGTGGTCTCCTCTGGGCTCATCACGGTGCCCAGTCGCGCAGCGAACTCATCACCCGCGCTATCACGCCAGCGAGCTTCACCGGAATAAGCCAAAAAGACCACTGGGCGCACGACGCCGTCGGCAAGCGCATTGGAATAGCCGTACGTGTAATCGGCGACGGAACGCGAGTAACCATCGCCGTCCGGCGAGTAGCGAACAAACGGAATCGCTGCGTCATCGGAGCGGAACGGCGTACCAGTTAGGCACAGGCGGCGTTCGACATCGCCGTAAGCTTCGGAAATACCGTCGCCCCAGCTCTTGGCATCGCCGCCGTGGTGCACCTCGTCCAGAATCACCAATGTCGGCCGAGCGGTGGCTACGGCATGGTGCTTAAACGGATGCACTGCGACTTGGGCGTAGGTCACAACAATTCCCTGGTAGGAGGGGTTTACCACACCCTTGGCGTTGGTGAATTTGGGATCCAACGCAATCCCCGAACGAGCAGCGGAAGCAGCCCACTGCACTTTCAGGTGCTCAGTGGGAACCACGACGATGATGCGCTCGACGATCCGGCGCGACAGCAACTCACTGGCGATACGCAAGGCGAAGGTCGTCTTACCTGCGCCCGGTGTCGCCACTGCAAGGAAGTCCTTGGGGTTAGTCGCCAGGTATTTGTCGAGGGCCTCCTGCTGCCATTTACGAAGCCCGCTCACTTGCGACGCAGGGACTTGTAAATCCGCTCGCAGTCAGGGCATACCGGTGAACCCGGCTTCGCTGACTTCTTCACAGGGAAGGTTTCACCGCACAGAGCAACGACGTAGGAGCCGTTGACCGCGGAGTTCACGATCTGGTCCTTCTTGACGTAATGGAAGAACTTCGGGGTATCGTCCCTCGTCGACTCATCGACGCGGGTATCGGTGCGTTCAATCGTCTTTGTCGTCTTCAATGGAGTGCTCACAGATTCCAATTGTGCCCCATCGGTCAAATTATGCCCAGTGACCCAGGTGCTGGCCGCTGCTGACTGCTGCCTTCCACAGCCATCCACAACATCGCTACGACTACGCGAGCATGCGGCTGCAACGGACATAGCTAGTTGAGACGACCCCACGCCACAGGCGTATGCTAGACAACCATGGCGCGAATCAATGACCGTCGCGACTCCGCGCTGCCGAAACGCGGAAGTTCCCGGCGACGCAAGAAAGACGCGGCGTTGATTACCGACGCCCGCGGCTCTCGGATTCGCAACTATGACCACCGCCGCCACGTCTACGCGGCTCTGCAATGGTCTCGCATTCCGCTGCTGCTTCTTTCCGGCGCTTTTTATCTGTGGTGGGATGTGCCGTGGATTGCAGCGATTCTCATGGTCGTCTCCGTACCCATGCCGTGGATCGCGGTTGTCATCGCCAATGGCGTTGGAGAACCCGCTGACAAGCGTAAGCCGCGCGTCTACAAGCCTGGAGTTGTACGCGAGCAAAACCGCAAATGGGAGGAGCAGCAACGCCAGCGCGCCCTCAAGGAAGCAGAGATGCGCGCGCTCGGTTCTGCCGCCAGTACCGAAGACACCGACGCACCGACGCAGTCCGGTAACGAGACCACCTCAAATCCCTTCGATGACGCAAATGTCATCGATATGCCGGAAGACGACGATTCGTCGTCAAGCTCCCCTAACTAGCCCCTCCGCCCCGCTTTACGACGAAGGTAGTGCCTACGATGACCTTTTCCCCCTCCACCTTCACCCCACCGACTGATCAGCAGCTTCGTGATTTTGTCGACTGTGCGGAGGAATTTGCCACCGCGCTCAGGCGCCTTGAGTTTTCCAGTGAGTCACTGCGTCGAGTCCTAGGCGCCGAGGGACTGGCCGCGCTGGACCGCGGTGAGCCCGGCGTTGTCGATGTTCTGCTTACCGAAACTGAGGGCGTTTCTGCGGACACTGTGACCGCGTTGCGTCTTTTCATCCTGGGCGATTTCGCCGACGCACAGCAGCTATTTGGGGCTGAGCTGACAGCCAAGTTACTGGGCAGCGGCATACTTGCCGGCACCGCCACCAACGCACAGGTGTGTATCGATGTGCGCCCGGTCGAGATTGCGGGAGTCGACCGTATTGTCTTTTCCGACCGCGATGCCTCTATGAGCGATCACGTTCCTGGACCCGATCATGTCTTGGGCGTAGGGCGGGCTTCCCGCTCCCTCCTCGATATTTCGCCGACCTCGGCGGTGGAATCCGTACTCGACCTCGGTGCCGGTTGTGGCGTCCAGAGCCTTGCCCAGCCGGATGCAAAGTCGATTGTCGCGACGGACATTCACCCCCGGGCGCTGTTTTTTGCCCGCGCTACTTTCGCAGCTAATGGCTTCGCCCAGGCGCAGGTCCTCGAAGGATCCTGGTTTGAACCGGTTGCAGCCAAGAAGTTTGACCGCATTGTGGCGAACCCGCCGTTCGTCGTAGGGCTGCCAAGTGTGGAACATGTTTACCGTGACTCAGGATTGAATCTGGACGGTGCCACCGAACTTATGATCCGCGGTCTGGCCGACCATCTCACCGACGGCGGCACGGCGCATCTGCTCGGTGCTTGGGCCCATATCGAAGGCGAAAGTTGGCAACAGCGCATCGCCTCTTGGCTCCCTGCTGAAGGCCTCGAAGTGTGGGTAACACAACGAGATGTCGCCACGCCGGCGGAATACATCGGCACCTGGCTTCGAGACGAGTCCATCGACCCCCGCAGCCCAGAAGGCTGCGAGCGCTCCCGTGCCTGGCTGGAGCACTTCCGCAACAGCGGCGTGACAGGCATCGGGTTCGGCTACATCACAGTCCAACGCATTGCCGGCCCGACTTCCGCCGTGTGCGAAGAAATGCCGCAGCCTTTGGCCGCTCCCTTCGGCGCCGAAGCCCAGGAGTATCTCGGCCGCGCCGAATGGCTTCGCGCACAAACTGCTAACACCATCCTCGAAGCTGCCTTTACTGTGCGACCCGGCGTCGCCTTAGAACGCGTTTCGCTTGCCGACGTCGACAGCGGCCAGGGCTTCACTGAGTTCGATACGCGCATCTCACGCACCGACGGCCCCGCCTGGACACACTCAATCGATGAGTCCGTCGCAACCATCCTGGGTGCACTGCATCCCGAAGCTGCCCTGGGCTCCGTCATCGACATCATGGCAATGTTTGGAGCCTTTGATGAGTCCGAAGTCCCTGCAATCAAGGACGCCCTAGTTCCCATCGTCGTTGACTTGGTTCGCCATGGTCTGATTCTCCCCGCCGAGCTCTTGGAGGATAAACAGTAAATGAAAGCCGTTCTCACCCGAGTTAAATCCGCGTCAGTCACTGTCGACGGCTCCGTTGTTGGCCACGTTGACGGAGGCGATACCGGCGCCATTTTGGCGCTCGTAGGTGTTGGCCGCGAGGACACTGCCGATGCTTGGGAAACGATGGCCCGCAAGATTGCGGAGCTGCGCATTCTGGATGGCGAGCTCAGCGCTGTCGACGCTGGCGCCCCGGTGCTCGTTGTTAGCCAATTCACGTTGATGGGGGCGACAAAGAAGGGACGGCGGCCGTCGTGGGTAGACGCGGCTCCGGGCCCAGAGGCCGGACCCGTCATAGAAAAAATTGTCGAGAACTTGCGCAATCGTGGCTTGACGGTCGAAACGGGACAATTTGGAGCGATGATGGAGGTCGCATCCGTCAATGATGGACCCTTTACAGTTCTCGTAGAATGCTAGTCGCGGCAGTTTTTCTTAACATTATATTTGCATGGCAAAATTACCCTATTGACATTCATCAACTTTCACGGGAACATTTCCGTAACTCCGTGCGTTGTAGTTATCGAGTCCACTTAAAAATCCAGGAGGCAGATTCATGAAGAGTGCCGATATTCAAAATGACGAACTGGAAGGTCAGCCACGGGACAAGGGGCGCCGCACTGGCAATAACTCCAATCCGTCCGCCGATTTGGTTCGTGTGTATTTGAACGGCATCGGAAAGACTGCTCTTCTCAGCGCTGAAGAAGAGGTGGAACTTTCTAAGCGCATTGAAGCCGGTGTATACGCCGAGCATTTGCTGCAGACCGGCGCGAAAATGACCCGCGCAAAGAAGCGTGATGTCAAGATTTTGGCAAAGGAAGGTAAGGCTGCACGCGCCCACCTACTCGAAGCCAATCTCCGTCTTGTGGTCTCGCTGGCGAAGCGCTACACCAACCGCGGTATGCCTCTGCTGGATCTAATCCAGGAGGGCAACTTGGGCCTCATCCGCGCCATGGAAAAGTTCGACTACACCAAGGGTTTCAAGTTCTCCACTTACGCAACGTGGTGGATTCGCCAAGCTATTACCCGCGGTATGGCTGATCAGTCGCGCACCATTCGCCTCCCTGTTCATTTGGTTGAGCAGGTCAACAAGATTTCTCGTATCAAGCGTGAGCTCTACCAGCAACTCGGGCGTGAGGCTACGAATGAGGAATTGGCAGAGGAATCCGGCATTCCAGAAGCCAAGATTGAGATGCTGCTGCGTCAGTCCCGCGACCCGGTGAGCTTGGACATGCCGGTGGGCACTGATGAGGAAGCTCCTCTGGGAGACTTCATCGAGGACTCAGAGGCAACTGATGCCGAGGAGGCAGTTGTCGCTTCCCTGCGTCACCACGATGTCCGCAAGGTTCTGTCCACTCTCGAGATTCGAGAGCAGGAAGTTATTAAGCTCCGCTACGGTCTCGACGATGGCCTGCCCCGCACGCTGGATCAGATTGGCCGCCACTTTGGCCTGTCTCGAGAGCGCGTCCGCCAGATTGAGCGGGAAGTTATGTCCAAGCTCCGCGAGGGTGACCGTGCTGACAAGCTGCGTGAGTACGCAAACTAACGCCACATGGCGGTGACATCGATAGGGTTCCTAATTTCAGCCCTGAGATAGAGCTGGACTTCAATGCCGACCCCGTGCCGGAGTTTCATCCACACTGGCGGTCGGCGTTTTCGTCTGCACGTCGAACTTTCGACATCGCGTACGCTCCCTTCCGTCTCAGCAGCGCCCACCGAACCAAGCTTTTCGCTGCCTAATCAGCACCAAAGCCACTAGATTTGCGAGCCCTAACATCTTTCTTGCGCAAGTGTGGTTATCCTAATACTTGAGTGAAAACTTTTAAGACTGTGTTATCGGAGGAAAACCGTGAGGGATTTGGTTGACACCACGGAAATGTACTTACGTACGATTTTCGAACTCGAAGAAGAGGGCATCATTCCTTTGCGTGCTCGCATTGCCGAACGCCTTGAGCAGTCGGGGCCGACCGTTAGCCAAACCGTTGCGCGCATGGAGCGCGATGGCCTTCTCGTAGTTGCCCCAGATCGCAGCTTGCAGCTTTCCGACGAGGGCCGCAGGCTGGCCACGGCTGTCATGCGTAAGCACCGCCTAGCTGAGCGCCTACTTACGGATGTCATTGGCCTCGAATGGGACAAGGTTCACGACGAAGCCTGCCGCTGGGAGCACGTAATGAGTGACGAGGTCGAGCGCAAACTTCTCGACGTGCTTGACTCTTACACACGCTCCCCATTCGGCAATCCGATTCCCGGTTTGGGAGACCTCGGTGGGACTCAGTCACCAGAGTCGTTAGAGAACGTTCGCCGACTGTCCGATCTAAACCCCGGCGAGTACACCGTTGAGATCGTCCAGATTAACGAAATCCTGCAGGTCGAGCAGAGCTACATGAAGCGTCTCCACAAGGCTGGAATTATGCCGGGTACTGAGGCACTTGCCGAGGTTGCCGCCGGCCGCGTGACTCTCGCCCGTGGTGATCATTCTCTTGACATTCCGGATACTCTGTCTCACGCAATCATGGTGATTATCAAATGAAACTCCTCGTCACTGGTGGTGCCGGCTACGTCGGTAGCGTGTGCTCGGCAGTATTGATTTCTCTTGGCCACGACGTCACCATTCTGGACAACTTCTCTGTTGGCAACCGTGATGCGGTGCCAGAGGGCGCGACCCTAGTCGAAGGCGATGTGGCGGACAAGGCCTACGAGGTTCTGTCCTCCGACAGCTTCGACGGCGTCGTTCATTTCGCTGCGAAATCGCTTGTTGGCGAGTCTGTTGAGGTTCCTTCCGACTACTGGCACAACAATGTGGGCCAAACCCTGAAGCTACTCGACGCAATGCGTGATACCGGTACGAATAACCTGGTGTTCTCTTCGACAGCTGCAACCTACGGTGAGCCAGAGAAGACACCAATTACCGAAGACATGCCAACCGCACCGACCAACCCTTACGGTGCCACCAAGCTGGCCATGGACTACGCCATCTCGTCTTACGCCAAGGCATACAACATCGGCGCTACCAGCTTGCGTTACTTCAATGTGGCGGGTGCCTGGGGCGGTTTTGGCGAAAACCGTGAGGTGGAAACTCACCTCATCCCCCTGGTACTGCAGGTTGCGCTCGGTCACCGCGACAAGATTATGGTCTTTGGCAATGACTGGCCGACTCCGGACGGCACCGCGGTTCGTGACTACATCCACATCAAAGACCTCGCCGATGCGCACGTCTTGGCACTGAAGTCCAACACGCCGGGAACCCACCGTATCTTCAACCTCGGTTCTGGCGACGGCTTTTCGGTTCGCCAGGTTATTGAGACCTGCCGTAAGGTCACCGGTCACCCGATTCCTGCTGAGGATGCACCGCGTAGAGCCGGTGATCCGGCAACCCTTATTGCCTCTTCTCAGCGCGCCATGGACGAGCTCGGATGGAAGCCCAATCACACGGAGTTGGAGACCATCGTCGCCGATGCATGGGAGTACACCAAGAACCTCGGCGACCGAGCCCACTCGGCGCACCGCTAGGTACTGCAGCACAGCTTGCAGGGTCGCTAATCAATACGCGGCATTTTCACCTTGTATACCCTGCGCAGCACCTCTTGTGCCGCACCAAGAATTGTGCCGACGCACCTCGGCACAATTTGATTGGCGACCGCAATTTCCAGCAACTGAGTCAGTGAATGATTCGGTTGCTCCCCTGCTGCCTCATCAAGGGCTGTTTGCGCATAGTTCTCCAGCCCAGCCGCGAACTTTGCGATGGCAAAACACGCTAAAGCGTTTGCACGCAGGCTGCCGCGGTGGACAATTGCGGCCTCGCGCCAGATTTCCGTCATTGGTTGCGCCAACTGCGTAGTAATGAAAATCATGGACATATCGCGCAAGGTGACGTTGGTCAGTGCTGCAGCAATGGCATATCCTGCGTTTTCATCACGCACCGCCTCATGTGCATCCATCACACCATCGGCCACGTTTTCCACGGCGGTTTTTAGCATGTCGAAGTGCTCAATGAGCGCGGGATTGTCCGAACCAATTTTGAGCTTCCTCGGCTGCTCAACGGCTGTCGCTCGTTCCCGGAGGCGTTCAATCAGAGCCCTGTCTTTACTGTCGCGGAATTGGCCACCTCGAAAATAGCTGCGGTACTCCTCATAGTTTTTGAAAATCTGCTCTCCCTGCCGAGAGATTAGATTTGCATTGTCGGTCATCAGACTGTCACCGACAATGCCGACGATCTCTCCCTGCTCGTCCGTGACAACTTCCCCCGCAGCAATAGTGGCAACGCCCGCCAAACGCACCTCATGCAGGCCGCCTTCTCGCAGCCAGCCTGTAATAGGTGTGGAGTCCTTTTCAATCCCCCAGGATTCGTCGATGATAAACACATCTGCGTGAGTGCATCCTTCATCGAGCAGGAAGTCCGCGGCTGCCCGCACCAGGTCAGGATTGTTCTCCATCGAGGCCACATCCTTAATCAGCATCGGGCCAGCATGCGCTGTCGGATCAAACTCGACCTTGCCATCGATGAGATCTTCGACCTGCTGACGATACAACGCCGCAATCACTACCTGCCCCCGCGGATAGAATCCAACGATTCCCGGCAGGTTCGTCAGAAAAACACTCGGCTCAATTTCAGGCTTTTGTCCTGCACCGAAGTTCTTTTTGTTTCCCATTTATTCCTTACCCCTTTTCCCCCATTGGAATAGCTCGACAGCGGACAATCCTCTCGCCATCTGGTGGCTCTCATTGTTATCGAATCCGCAACAGCCTTGCTTGTGCGCGACCGGAAAAATCGGCCCATCTGTGGACTACTTTCAACTTGTGGATAACTGGAATAATTTCTGCGGTATCGTGGTTGTTTACTTCAAATGACGAAAAATGTGATGCAGGAGGTAGTCGTACGTGAGTGATCCGACCGACAAGCCTCAGGGCAATATGTACGAGGTAGTTTTCCCGGTTCCTGACGTAACGGGAAGCGAGGGCCATCTGACCCTGGTCATTGCACTTAGCGGTTATGCGGATGCCGGTAATGCCGTCTCGGAATCAGCTAGTTTCCTCTTGGATGCTCTCGAGCACCGTCCATTGGTGAACTTTTCTATCGACGAGCTGATTGATTATCGTTCTCGCCGTCCCTCTGTGACGATGAACCACGACCAGATTGTGGATGTATCCGATTTGAACCTGTCACTCAATGTGGTTCGCGACAACGTCGGTAAGCCGTTCTTGCTGCTTTCTGGCCCTGAGCCAGACATGCGGTGGGAGGCTTTCTCGACTGCCGTGGCAGATTTGGCGGAGCGCTACGATGTCGGTCGGACTGTGTCGCTGTACTCGGCTCCGATGACGGTTCCGCACACCCGACCGCTGGGCATCATCGCCCATGGCACAGATAAGCGGAAACTCGGTGATATGCATACCTGGGGAAACCGCGTCACAGTTCCGGGTGCTGCGAGCCTGAACATTGAGTACGAGCTCGCCAGCCGCGGTTGTGATGCCTTTGGTTTCACCGCACAGGTGCCACACTATGTCGCGGCCTCTGAGTATCCGCTGGCGTCACTGCGGCTGTTGCAGGAGGTAGCAAAACTAGCCAAGCTCGAGCTCCCGCTTGAGGCGTTGGAGAAGGAATCCGCGCGGGTGGCGGAGCTGCTCAATACGCAGACGAATGATTCCGGCGAGGTCTCTCAGCTGGTCAATCTTCTCGAAGAACAGTACGACCAGGAAGTTCAACGTCGTCAAGAGCTGGAGACTTCTCCCCTACTTGGACCTAACGGCGAGATGCCTTCGGCCGACGAGATTGGCGCTGAGTTCGAAAGGTTCCTCGCTTCTCAACCGCTGCGCCCAGTAGAGGATTCTTCCTCGCTTGACGACGAGGCGGAGACCCCGGCCAACTCGGATTCCTCGGTAACTACATCAGAGGACACTGACGCACACTCGGAAGAACCCGAGTCGGCCTCGGCGGATGATAGGTCTGCGGAGTTTTCTGCAGACGGCACTGCCGAACAGCCTGAGTCAGAACAGCCTCGGGAAGAGCAGGCGGAAAGCGAAGAATCCGGTGAACCGGAACAACCTCGCCGTCGGCGCGGCTGGAAGCCCTGGTTCCGCTTCTAATCCGGGGTTACCGCTAGGGTGGGAAGCGTGTCACTATCTGAAATGCTTCCCGACCTAGCTGAGGTTCCTGAGCCCCTTTTCGACGATGCAATTATGGACTCATTCATTGCCTGGACCAGGGATCAGGGCATCACGCTCTACCCGGCGCAGGAAGAGGCCGCTATCGGCTTGGCCGGTGGCGACCATGTCATCCTTGCCACTCCAACGGGGTCGGGCAAGTCGATGGTGGCTATCGCCGCCCATTTCTGCGCGCTTGCCCGTGGCCAACGCAGCTTTTACACGGCGCCTATTAAGGCCTTGGTAAGCGAGAAGTTCTTTGCCCTCTGCGAGGTCTTTGGCGCAGAGAATGTCGGAATGATGACCGGCGATGCCACCGTCAACGGTGGTGCACCCATCATCTGCGCAACTGCGGAAATTGTCGCCAATATCGCCCTGCGCGACGGGGCTGACGCCGATATTGACCAGGTGGTAATGGATGAATTCCATTTCTATGCGGATCCCGATCGCGGGTGGGCATGGCAAGTGCCCTTGCTCGAGCTTTCTCGTTCCCAATTCCTGTTGATGTCCGCCACTCTCGGAGACACCTCGAAGTTTGAAACCGACTTGAAGGAACGCACGGGACTCGACGTCAACCTCGTTACAGGTACGACGCGCCCGGTACCGCTGGATTTCCACTATGTCTACACACCAGTTCATGGCACGCTGGCGGAGTTGCTGGAATCCGGCAAAGCCCCAATCTACATTGTCTTTTTCTCCCAGCGCCAAGCAGCTGAACAGGCGCAAGCACTGACCGGTCTGAAGCTGCTGACGAAGGAGGAAAAGGAGCGGATTCGCGAAGAGATTGGCGATTTCCGGTTTACCACGGCCTTTGGTCGAGTTCTTTCCAAGTTGGTGCGCCAGGGCATTGGCGTCCACCATGCGGGAATGCTGCCGAAGTACCGTCGTTTGGTTGAGCGTCTCTCTCAGACTGGTCTGCTGAAGGTCATCTGTGGCACGGATACCCTCGGCGTCGGCATCAACGTGCCTATTCGCACGGTGCTGATTACCGGTTTGGCCAAGTTCGATGGCCGTCGTAGCCGTATTCTCAAGTCACGCGAGTTCCACCAGATCGCTGGACGCGCCGGCCGTGCTGGCTACGACACCGAGGGCACCGTAGTTGTCGAAGCACCTGAACACGAAATCGAAAACGCCAAGCTGCGGCGCCGTGCCGGCCAGGATGAGGCCAAACTGAAGAAATTGCGGCTGAAGTCCGTTCCCAAGGGCGAAGTGACATGGTCGGAGAAGACCTTCGACAAAATCGTTTCTCAGCCACCGGAGCCGCTGACCAGCCGCTTTGCAGTTACCAACGGTATGTTGCTCAACGTCATTGCACGTGGAGGCGATACCTACGAACACATGCGTCATCTGCTGCGCACCAATCACGACACCCGCCACCAGCAAAATGAGGCTATTCTGACCGCAATTGAGCTCTACCGCGGTTTGGTCAACGCGGGAATCGTCGTCACGCATGGCGAGGGCGATGACTGCCGCCCCGAGCTGACAATGGAGCTGCAGCGTGACTTCGCGCTCAATCAGCCGCTGTCGCCTTTCGCCATCGCCGCGCTCGAACTGCTGGATAAGGACAGCCCGAACTACGCACTCGATGTCATCAGTGTGTTTGAGTCAATTCTGGAAGACCCTCGCCCACTGCTCATCGCGCAGCAGAAAAAGGCACGCGGTGAAGAAATCGCCGCGCTCAAGGCCGAGGGTGTTGATTACACCGAACGTATGAACATCGTCGAAGACATCACATGGCCGATGCCGCTTGCCGACGAGCTGGAGGGCGCATTCGACACCTATGCTCAAGGTCACCCGTGGGTGCGTGAGTTTTCGCTGTCGCCCAAGTCTGTGGTGCGCGAGATGGTGGAAAAGGCCATGACTTTCTCGGACGTGGTATCTGAGTACGGAATTGCCCGCTCCGAAGGTATTTTCCTGCGCTATCTCACCGATGCCTGGCGCACTTTGCGGCACACTCTCCCTCCGGAAGCCGCTAACGAGGAACTCCGGGACATTGTGGAATGGCTCGGCGAGCTCGTTGTGCAGGTGGATAACTCCCTGGTGGATGAATGGGCGCAGATGGCCGATCCGGACAAGCCATTGGACGAGGAAACTCTCAAGGAAGCGGCTTTTGGCACCGACGAGTCGCGGCCCCTTACAGGCAACGAACGTGCATTTACCCGTATGGTGCGCAATCTCATGTTTCGCCACGTGCAGCTCTTTGCCTTTGAAAAGGAGGAGGAGCTGGCCGACCTGGACAACTACCTCGACGACGCACCTGATTGGCCTGCCGCGATGGATGACTACTTCGATGAATACGATGACCTAGGGATCGATGCAAAAGCTCGCGGCGGCGATATGATTTCGATTGACCGCAAGGCTGGTGAGGGCCTATGGCATGTTATCCAGATACTCGATGACCCTGAGGGCGACCACGGCTGGCGCTTTGAAGCGGACGTTGACTTGGCTGCATCTGATGAATACGGCGAGGTCAGGTTGGCATCGCTGCGAATTATTCAGGGATAAACGCGAAAAACCGGGCTGGAACTGCCAGCCCGGTTTTTGCTTATTTCGTACGCTATTGCAGCATGCGCCAAGAGAGCTTTAGGCAACAGCGTCTATGTATGCTTGCCGTACCAGTTCGGCAATTCGATTGAACTCGCCGCCGCGTACCGATGATGCGCGGTGAACCAGCCCAATGGTGCGTCCCGGCCGTGCCGGACCTTCGAATCGCGCAACAGCCAGGCCGGGTCGGTCGGCCTCAATCTTGACAGCCGATTCCGGTACAAGCGACTGCCCCAACCCACCGGCAACACACTGCACGACGGTCGATAGAGAAGCCGCCCGTGTTTCCAAGCTGGAGGTCTCGCCGTGAACAGCATCGACCTTGC
Source organism: Corynebacterium sp. 212_CJEI (assembly GCF_001055915.1). Taxonomy (NCBI): domain Bacteria; kingdom Bacillati; phylum Actinomycetota; class Actinomycetes; order Mycobacteriales; family Corynebacteriaceae; genus Corynebacterium; species Corynebacterium sp. 212_CJEI. The sequence continues at coordinate 33,609 of NZ_JVPT01000045.1, forward strand.
GACAAATATCCAACACCTGGTCACGCAGGCAATGACCGTCGTCAAGCAGGAGCAAGTCCAAGTCCCTGATCGCCTCAAGCTTTACGTCTTCTTTACCGGCCAGCGGATGATCCTCTGGCACGACGATGTAGAACTCCTCGTCGTAGAGGTAAATCTCTTCAAAGGAAGGCACATCAGACGGCAGTGCCATGATCGCTGCATCAATGGTGCCGGAGCGAAGTGATTCGATGAGACGCTCGGTCGGCTCTTCGACGATCCTAGGCTTTAGATCTGGCAGCTCGTCACGAACCAACTGGAGGAAGTTGGGCAGCACGTATGGAGCAACCGTAGGGATAACACCAATGGATAGTGGTCCGGACAAATCATCTGTACGGCCAGAGGCGCGAGCAACGATCTCGTCAACAATTTCAGATGCTTGGCGGGCATATGGAATCAGACCGCGACCGAGTGGCGTCACCAGCACTCGGCGAGTCGAACGCTCTACAAGCTGCACCCCCAGTCCCTGCTCAAGGGTAGAAAGCGCTTGTGACAGGCTGGGCTGTGAAATGCCGAGGCGGGCAGCGGCTTGACCGAAGTGACCGGTATCGGCAATCGCGACAAAGGCACGTAACTGAGGCAAAGTGGGCCGATAATCTCTATTACGCATACCTATAAGCCTACACGAGCTTATTAACTTTTTCCTCTTGACGGTTCGGGGATCCATAGGCATAATGGTGTGTGACCCCAAAAGGAATACATTCAGGAGGATTCCATGGCAATTTTGACTGTTGGCGACAAGTTCCCCGAGTTTTCTCTGACCGCTCTGAAGGGCGGCAACCTGCGTGATGCAAACGCTTCTTCTCCGGATGACTACTTCGAGCAGGTAACCAATGAGTCCTACGAGGGTAAGTGGAAGGTCGTCTTCTTCTACCCGAAGGACTTCACCTTTGTCTGCCCGACTGAGATTGCTGCATTCGGCAAGCTGAACGAGGAATTCGAGGACCGCGACACCGTTATTCTCGGTGGCTCTGGCGACAACGAGTTCTCCCACTTCAACTGGCGTGCAACCCACGAGGAACTGCTGGACATCCCGTTCCCGATGTTCTCCGACATTCGCCACGACCTGATGCGTGCACTCGGCGTCGAGAACGCTGACGGTGTTGCAGACCGCGCAACCTTCATCATTGACCCGGACGGCATCATTCAGTTCGTCTCCGTTACCCCGGACGCTGTCGGTCGTAACGTTGACGAGGTTCTGCGTGTTCTCGACGCTCTTCAGTCTGAAGAGGTCTGCGCATGTAACTGGCAGAAGAATGACCCGACCAAGAACATCGACAAGATGGACGTTCTGAAGCAGGAGCTGAAGTAACTCATATGAGCATCGATAACCTTCGTTCCGGTCTACCGGAGTACGCCAAGGACATGAAGCTGAACCTTGGCACTCTCACCCGTTCTACGGAACTTTCCGAGCAGCAGCTGTGGGGTACCCTGCTTGCATCCGCTGCTGCCACCCGCAACGAGACCGTTTTCTCCGAGATCGCCGAGGAAGCCAAGGAGCACCTGTCTGACGAGGCTTTCGAGTCTGCACTTGGTGCGGCCACCGTTATGGGCATGAACAACGTTGCTTACCGCACTCGCCACATGCTCGGTGATGACTACGCACAGGTCAAGTTCGGCCTGCGCATGAACATCATCTCCAATCCGGGTGTCGAGAAGGAAGACTTCGAGCTGTGGTCTCTGGCAGTTTCTGCCATCAACGGCTGTGAAGCTTGCGTGACTTCTCACGCAAAGGTCGTCCGCGATGCTGGTCTGACCAAGGAGCAGGTCTGGGAAGCTGTGAAGATTGCAGGCACCGTCTCTGGTGTTGCACAGGCTGTCTTCGCCGAGGCTACCCGCTAAATATTCGGAGCATAGGTTCGGCTTTTGATAGCCGAACGCTCCCCCGCAGAATTACCTGCTGACGAAATAGCGCCCAAGGAACCAATTTGTACCGGTTCCTTGGGCGCTTTTTCTTGTTCGTTTTTGGCTACTGCTGTGGCGGGTAATAACCCGGATTCTCCTGGGCTTCATTGATAACCCGCCGGCCACCGATGAGCTGACGGTAGATGTGTACTTGCACTAGGAGAGCAAGCGGGACTGTGTACAACATACCGATATAGAAGAGCATTGCACCTGCGGAAGAAACAATCGACGTCAGAATGAATGCAACGAGCATCGTCCAATACTGAGGCTTCACCAAGCGCCATGCGACGACCGGAGCCTCAAGTGCTGTTGCTCGACCATCAAAAACAAGAAGCGGCATAGTCGCTGTGATTGGCATGATGAAGATGGACAGCACAAATACCAACAGGTAGCCGATGGGAATCATCGCAGCTGCAGCTTCACTGCCGTTGGCAGACAGGGATGCTCCAGCGATGAAGAGTGCCATCCCCGGAAGCATGGCGAGCAGCCCCACCAGGAACGTGACAATGTAGGCACCGATAAGAGATCCCCACCGGTTTACACGGAAGAAAGTACCGTAGCTCGGCACTCGCCCGTCGACAGCTTCGAACGCACCGCGCAGCATGAATGCCTGCATCGCGAACATGCCCACCGCAAATAGCAGTGCCATCGCGCCGAGAGTCGCGAACATCGACCCTAGATCCTCAAACGGAACATCGCCTGGATAGTTCGGCTCAAAGTCCGGATCGAAGTCACCAGATGCAAAGAGAATTGCCGCTGCGCCAACAATCAGGGCAACTAGTACGGCGAAGAACGTCAGCATGATGCCAAGCCAGGAAGCAAAATTGCTGTTTAGACTACGAAACGCCGCGGAAAAGGCACGTCCAATGTCGACCTTCGTCGACCCCTGTGCCACAGGCTTCACCGGCGGCTCATCGCCACCTGGCATGTTGACACCTGGAGCAAGCGCGCCGGCTGCAGGATTCCCACCTGCCGGTTGCTGCCAGTAGCTCGAGTCCGCACCATGGGGTTGCCCGGCATAACTATCGCGAGACTCGCCAGTTCCATAAGAAGGAATTTCGCCATAAGCCTGTTCACGGCCGTAAGCCTGATTCCACTGTGGCGAATCCTCTGGTCCACGCGGGCCATGTTGTGCGTCCGAATCGAACCCGTAAGGGTTGTAATCCTGCGAACCATTGTTGGGAAAACCGTGACTCTGGGAGTCATAGTTATTGGACTCATTGTCCCGGCTGCCGTCACCGTAAGGATCGTTGTTGCTATATGGATCGTTTGAGGTATTCATGAAGCAAATTGCTCCTGCCAAATTGACGTATACATACAAATAATGCGCACAACGGACTATACGTGAGACAAGGCCTTGACGAGATTTTAAAGGCCGAAGTATAAGTCACATTGTGCGCATGGACGTATTTAATTGGACGTTCTTACACGAGCTCCACCGCGGCGACTCCCTCGAATGGGTTCAGCGAATCACCGGCACCCAACGCGCTACCACGCACGATGATGTCATACTTGCCCGGCGCGACTCCTCCGGTCTCCCAAGTGACCTTGGCGGTGGTATGAATACCGTCCTTGGCAAACTCAATGACAGTTGCCTGGTCCCAGTCGTCAGAAACGATCTCACCGCGGTCATTCTTGATAAGTAGGTAGCCGTCTTCCAGTCGCAAGTCGTTATTCGGATTTGCCGCGACGAATTGGGCAACGGCCTTCTGCCCTACCGTGACGCTTGCAGTCGATTCGAGCACGTCACCAAAATTCTTGCCCATTGGTGCAGAATCGATAATCTTTCCTCCTGCTGGCGACGGCGGGATGATGCCAGTGAGATCACCTGCAGCACTACCCGGGTCGACAGCCATGCCGTCGGCAAGCGCGTGGGCGAGATCGTGATAGATGGAGATCATCGCACTGAGCGTGTACTTGCCGAAAGCCGTCGCGCCGCCCTCGTAGTCCTGCTGATCGTATTCCTCTGGAGTAACGACGTAGTGTCCATAGCTGTTGGTGTAGCCCTGGCAGATGACAGTGTCGATTGGAACGCCGAGGACTTCAGCGACGTGCTGACGCATGCGATAACCCGACATCGTGGTGGGTTCAAGGCCGTTGGTAATCAAGGTGAAGCCACCGATGCGGGTGATGGAGAACATATGGGTCTGCTGGAGAAGACCATCGATGTAGCCCACTGGCAGCAGGCACTCTTTCTCGCCCTGAATCTCCCCGATATTCTTCGGGAGTACGACGTTATTGAGCTGACGTACCCACGGTGTGCCTCCACGCTGCCCCTCGTTGAAACCTAGGGCCGGTTCGCCGCCGCCGTCCTCCTGGCTACTGGCTGCGAAGGCCGCACCGAGGATTGCAGGTCCAGTGCGGTGTGGCTGGCCATCGGGAGTGAATTGGCCGTCGATGTCGACATCGCCAAGGTTGACCCACTTGTGGACGGTGGAGATTCCGCCTCCTGGCAGTGCAATGGTCTGGCCTTGGGTAGCGTCAATCTGACGCTGACCGAGAATGCGGGCGGACTCTGCTTCGTCTCCGTTGCCGGGACCCGAATTTGGCACGAGCCCCATGTTCGGGCTGATGTCACCCGGGCACGACATGGTAAATGCGGCGACAAAGGGGGCATCGGCTGGCTCACGGTGGGTAACTCCGCGGTCGACCTCAACCTTCCATGCTGCATAGCCTTTGTTGTCGCCGTCGATGATGGTGTGCTCGGGCCCGAAGGTGGTCGGATGAATTCCGTACCAGTTAATGAATCCGACTTCGCGGCCACCGCGACTCACGTGCAGTGTATGGCTTTCCGGGTTGACTCCGTCGGGGAAGCGACGCAGTTCTTCTTCAGGGTTACGCTTAAATGCCTCCAGGGAGCGGTTGACACCCGCATCCTGGGCAAGCCCCTTGGTCAGGTGGATAGTCGACGGCTGGTAATCAGCGTGTGCACGTTCAATCGCCTTGACCACACCAACGACCACAGCTTCGAAAGTGACGGGACGGAATCCGAGAGTAGTCAGGTCCACCATAAGATGGCCCGATGTACCACCCGGCGCGACATGCGTATGAGATGCGCAGATAAGCACGTTGCCCTCGTGGTAGAGGTCTCCGAAGAGAGCTCGCAGTCGCCGCAGAACTTCCATCTGGATGGACTGGAACATGAGCCCCATATCTGCGGTGACATGGACGACACGGTTGTCGTCGTCATCACCGAAGATGAATGCACGCGCCATCTGGCGAAGACGCAGACCCGAGGTGGTCTGGTCCATGACCGCATACCCGTTCATGCCAGCGCCAAGTGGCTCACCTGTCATGTCAGCCATTCCTCGACCGACATTCAAATTGGTGGTCGAATTCCCCGCGGCGGCAGAAGCCCCGTTTGCAGGAGCGGCGTTTGCCTTTGATGCACCATTTACGGCAGGCATCATACTCGCAGCTGACACGGCAGTTGCTCCGACGAGGAAGCCTCGCCTGCCCACTTGGTACGGGGCGCGTGCGGTTGGTTCTGCCGAATTCGACGATGATGCCATCTGGGGATCGAGCATGTCACATCCTCTTCATATTTCTTTTTGAATATCAATACATGGGAGATTAATCAGACAATCCCCTACGCGTGGCCTAATAAGCCAAAGTTCCCAAAATTCCCCCCGCGACAGCAGTAACCGATACGACATTCGCAAGGCGGTATCGCTGGGGCTATCTCGATGGCCCTGGGTGAATACGTCTCGG
>NZ_JVPT01000046.1:0-29664 GCF_001055915.1 Corynebacterium sp. 212_CJEI
TTATTGCCGATTGCCTGCGGGCAGGTCATTCGCACCGGCGTATCGCCCAGATGGTCTGTCGTAGTCAATCCACTATCAGTCGTGAAATCGCACGCAACAGCGTCGATGGTATCTACGATGCCTATCACGCTGATCAGGCCAGCCGCGGGCGTCTTGCTCGTCCAAAGCCGCGCAAACTCGATGACAATCGATTTTTGCGCGCCCAGGTTGTCAATCTGCTCAACCGTGGCGCCTCGCCGCGTCAGGCCAGTGGCAGGTTGGCTGCACTGTGGGGTGATAATACGTCCATGACTATTAGCCACGAGTCGATTTACCAGGCCCTTTACGTACAAGGGGCAGGCAGCTTGCGCAAAGAACTTGTGTTTGAAAAGTCCTGCCGGACTACCCGGCCAGGGCGTAAACCCCGCTCGCTTCTCGCGGGGGTGCCCAAGCCACGTGGAAAACGCTGGACTCATGATGCCAATATTTCACTTCGCCCAGCCGAAGCCAATGATCGTGCGGTACCCGGTCATTGGGAAGGCGATTTGATTATTGGCGCAGATGGCACCAGTGCTTTAGCGACGTTGGTGGAACGCCGCAGCAGGTTTGTGCTGCTCGGCAGACTCGGCACTGACCATACTGCCGCCAGTGTCAATGAGGTGATGGTACGGATGATTCGTCGGCTCAAAGAGTCGATGGACACCACGATTTCGACGTTGACCTGGGATCAGGGAGTGGAGTTTGCCAAACACACGGAGTTTTCTGTCGCGGAGAATATCCAGGTGTTTTTCGCCGATCCGCATTCGCCGTGGCAGCGAGGTAGCAATGAGCGGATGAATCGGGATATCCGGTTTTATTTCCCCAAAGGCACCAACTTTACCGATGTCACCGACCAAGAGGTCGCCGAGGCGGAAGCATTGCTGAATAACCGGCCGCGGGTAGTGCTCGACGGGTTAACTCCCCGGGAGGTAATCTCTGGTGTTATCCATGATGCAATGACCGCCTGACCCTACCGGCTTGAAAGTGTCATAAACTCGCACAGTTTCATATGTGCAGCCCGTGTTCATATGTGCAGCCCGCGATTTTTGAGATCGCTGCGGAATCCGAAGTTGGGTAGGGGAGGGACAAAGGCAGGGCGGGGACACTGCGGCGCCTGGAATCGGTGCGGTCGGCTGCGGGGCGTCATGCAGTAATTGGTTTAACCAAAATCCACCGATAGTTGTTTTTCTACGATTTTCTAGAATTTTTAGCGTGAAATTACAAGGTTGTGGTGCGTCTGTGTACAACATCTTGTGCGCCAGAGATCTCCGAACAGGGAATACCATGGTTGTGAGTACTACATCTAGTATGACTAGAGTTTTCTAGGCACCAAGTGTAGTGTTTTCGATGTCGAGCCAAGGAGAGCTAAAAGGACCTGTCTGCCACCCGTACTCGGTTTCTCATGAACCCTGGGAGCTTTCGGTCATTCAACCAATCCGCTGATTCCTCGGCCGCTTCCGTTGTTTGTACGAAGTCGATCCGATTCATTGGTCTTACCCAAAGCCAGAAAGTTTGTGAGAGTCATGGTTACCGTTTACAGCAAGCCTGCATGTGTCCAGTGCCGCGCTACCACTCGTGCCCTCGATAAGGCTGGAATTGCCTACGATATCGTCGACATCACCATGGACGATGAGGCTCGGGACTACGTCATGGCTCTCGGTCACCTCCAGGCGCCGGTCGTTGACACTGGCACTGAGACCTGGTCGGGTTTCCGTCCGGATCGCATCAAGGCTCTCCAGGCAGCGTAAGAATCACACACCTCTCCGCAGATTTCGTTGACCACCCGGGAAGCGAAGATTGCGGGGGTTTTGCGATGTAAAGGGTGAAGCTCTCATGCTGGTGGTGTATTTCTCCTCGGCGACGGGGAATACACACAAGTTTGTTGAAAAGCTAGGTATCAAAAATGCCCGCATTCCCATCCGTCGTAATGAGCCGGAGCTTATCGTCGATGAGCCCTACGTCCTCATTTGCCCGACTTATGGTGGCGGCGCTTCCATCAGCGGTGGTAACTCAAGGCCAGTTCCTCCGCAGGTCATCAAATTTCTTAATAATGAGCACAACCGCTCTTTCATCCGAGGTGTGATTGCTGCCGGCAATCTCAACTTCGGTGAGGACTTCTGTAAAGCAGGGGATGTCATCTCCTACAAGTGCAAGGTTCCATATCTATATCGCTTCGAGCTGATGGGAACCGACCACGATGTGCGGCGAGTCCGAGAAGGGCTAGAGGAATTCTTCCACGGTAGAGCCAGCGCCTAAGTTGGCAAGCCTCAGTGTCGAGGGAAGGGGCACTGAGGACAACCGAATGGATACGCTCGCGGAAGCCGTCGTAAAGCGGTGTGCGAGGAAAATAGCTAGATTGGATTGCTCTGGGCAGTGTTGGAACAGACCCTGTGCAGGCAAATGAATATTAAAGGAGTCAACGTGTCGGAAATGGGCAAGCAGGTCGCGGAGCCGGTGGGCGAGGACAAGCTGGATTACCACGCGCTCAATGCGCTGCTGAATCTGTACGGTGAAGACGGCAAGATTCAGTTCGATAAGGACCGCATGGCTGCGCGACAGTTCTTCTTGCAGCATGTCAATCAGAACACTGTGTTCTTCCATAACTTGCGGGAGAAGCTCGATTACCTGGTAGAGAACCATTACTACGAGGCTGAGGTTCTGGAGAAGTACGAATTTGAGGACGTCAAGGCGCTGTTCAAGCAGGCCTACGCCCACAAGTTCCGTTTTCAGACTTTCCTGGGTGCTTACAAGTACTACACCTCGTACACGCTGAAGACTTTCGACGGCAAGCGTTACTTGGAGCGCTACGAAGACCGTGTGTGCATGGTTGCTCTTACGCTTGCCGACGGCGACTTGGGGCTCGCGCAGCACCTGGTTGATGAGATCATCGCCGGACGCTTCCAGCCTGCTACTCCTACATTCCTCAACTCCGGTAAGGCCCAGCGCGGCGAGCCGGTGAGCTGCTTCCTGCTGCGTATCGAGGACAACATGGAGTCCATTGGCCGCGCCATCAACTCCTCGCTGCAGCTGTCCAAGCGCGGCGGTGGTGTGGCGCTGCTGCTGAGCAACCTGCGTGAACAGGGCGCTCCGATTAAGCACATCGAGAATCAGTCTTCCGGTGTCATCCCGGTTATGAAGCTGCTGGAGGACTCCTTCTCCTACGCTAACCAGCTGGGTGCTCGCCAGGGAGCAGGCGCTGTCTACCTGCACGCGCACCACCCGGACATCATGCGCTTCCTGGATACCAAGCGTGAGAACGCGGACGAGAAGATTCGCATCAAGTCGCTGTCGCTCGGCGTTGTCATTCCGGACATCACGTTCGAGCTGGCCAAGCGTAACGACGACATGTACCTCTTCAGCCCGTACGATGTCGAGCGTGTCTACGGTAAGCCGTTCGCGGACATTAGCATCACCGAGAATTACGCGGATATGGTCGAGGACCCGCGTATTCGTAAGCAGAAGATCAACGCGCGTCAGTTCTTCCAGACCATCGCTGAGATTCAGTTTGAGTCCGGCTACCCGTACATCATGTTCGAGGACACGGTTAACCGCGCGAACCCGATTGAGGGCCGCATTAACATGTCGAACCTCTGCTCGGAGATTCTGCAGGTCAACACCCCGTCGACCTACAATGCGGACCTGTCCTACGAGCACGTGGGTGAGGACATTTCCTGTAACCTCGGTTCGCTGAATATTGCGATGACCATGGACTCGCCGGACTTTGGTCGCACTGTCGAGACTGCCATCCGTGGCCTGACTGCGGTCAGTGAGCAGACTTCTATTGACTCGGTGCCATCGATTCGCAAGGGCAACGACGGATCTCACGCCATCGGCCTGGGGCAGATGAACCTGCACGGCTACCTTGGCCGCGAGAAGATTATGTACGGCTCGGAAGAGGGCCTGGACTTCACCAACGCCTACTTCGCAGCAGTGCTCTACGCAGTCCTGCGCGCATCCAACAAGATTGCTCGCGAGCGCGGTCAGAAGTTCGTCAACTTTGAGAACTCTGACTACGCCAGCGGCAAGTACTTCGATAACTTCGATCCGGCAGAGTTCCAGCCGAAGACTCAGCACGTCAAGGAGATCTTCGAGAACTCCACCGCGCACATTCCGGACGCTGAGGACTGGGCGCAACTGAAGGCCGACGTCATGGAGTACGGCCTGTTCAACCGTAACCTGCAGGCAGTGCCGCCGACCGGTTCGATTTCCTACATCAACAACTCGACCTCGTCGATTCACCCGATTGCATCTCAGATTGAGATTCGCAAGGAGGGCAAGATCGGTCGCGTATACTATCCGGCTCCGCACTTGGACAATGACAACCGTGAGTACTTCCAGGACGCCTACGAAATCGGCTACGAGAAGATCATTGACACTTACGCGGTCGCTACCAAGTATGTTGACCAGGGACTGTCGCTGACCTTGTTCTTCAAGGACACGGTGAGCACTCGTGACCTCAACCGTGCGCAGATTTACGCATGGCGCAAGGGTATTAAGACTCTGTACTACATCCGCCTGCGTCAGGTTGCGCTGGAGGGTACTGAGGTCGAGGGTTGCGTATCCTGCATGCTTTAAGCAAGCGTGCTTGAGGGCTAGGCATCTAGTGCTTCAGTTGTAGCGCATTGAAGGCGCGAGAATTTCCCCGAGTTTTGCCGGGAGATTCTCGCGCCTTTTTCGTCACTCCACCCAATTGGGAACAAATGTAAATATCACTATTGACGGTTGTAATCCAGGTAATTAACCTGGGCAGTGGTACACCAATGTTCGCATAATTTTCACCCACGGCTAGTGGGGGAAGGGGCTGGAAGCCATGTCCGATACCACTGGTAAGAGCACTCCACACATCAACCCAAAGGGTGCGCCGATTGCAGAAACCATTTTGTTGCCAGGTGACCCGCTGCGTGCCAAGTTCATTGCGGAGACCTATTTGGACGATGTCGTTCAGTTCAACAAAGTTCGCAACATGTTGGGCTTTACCGGCACCTACCAGGGGCAGGAAGTGTCCGTCATGGGATCCGGTATGGGCATTCCGTCTATCTCGCTGTACTCCTGGGAACTTATCCATGTTTTCGGCTGCAAGAAGCTGATTCGCGTCGGTTCCTGCGGCGCGTTGCAGCCGGAGCTGGACCTGTATGACGTGGTTATCGGCCAGACGGCATCGACGGACTCCAATTTTCTATCGCAGTACAACTTGCCGGGAACGTTCGCCCCGTCCGCATCTTTCCGTCTGATTGAAGATGTTCGCGATCGTGCCCGCGAGCAGGGCATCACTACACACGTCGGCAACATCTTGTCCAGCGATATTTTCTACAACTTCCAGGATGATGTGAACGACCGTTGGGCACGCATGGGTGTGCTGGCGGTGGAGATGGAATCTGCTGGCCTTTATGCCACCGCCGCCGAGGCCGGTGTGGAGGCCATGGGAATCTTCACTGTGTCGGACAACATCGTCACCGGTGGAAAGACCACTCCGGAAGAACGTGAGAAGGCCTTCACGACGATGATGGAGCTGGCATTGCCGCTGGCTCGACTCTAGTGTCCTGGTCCGCAATCAATTGGCTTGAAGTGTGAAATAGGTACAGTGCGATGAGCAATCCCGCCCGCAATACCAGCTTGAACGTGAATCCCCGTGAAAGCGCAGCGTCCAAGGCTGCCGCGCCAAACCCTAAGGCCGCAGTCCCGGTCTTGCTGTTTTCCTTTGTATTCTGTTTGGTCTTGGACAATGGCTTTAAGTTCATGACCAAGCCGATTGCGGAATCTCTGGACCTCAGTGTCTCCACGGCCAGTCTGCAGGCGACACTCGCCGGTATCTTGATTGGCATTGGAGCGGTGGTGTACGCCGCATTGGCGGACAGCATCAGTATCCGCAAATTGATGATTGTCGGTATCGGCTTCGTCGCCGTGGGCTCTCTACTGGGTTATTTCTTCCAGGGAGTATGGCCAATCGTGCTTACTGCCCGCATTATTCAAACTGCCGGCCTGGCGGCGGCTGAGACACTCTACGTCATCTATGTCACCAAGTACCTAAGCCCAGAAGATCAGAAAACCTACCTCGGCTTTTCCACCGCGGCCTTCCAAGCCGCGCTGCTGATTGGAACGTTGACCTCGGGAATCGTGGCTACCTACATTTCCTGGCCGGCTATGTTCCTGATTTCGCTCATTCTGATAGTTGCCATTCCGTTCCTGATCAAGACAGTTCCGGAGGAGCAGCAGCAGAAGAGTCACCTGGATATCTTTGGCCTGTTCCTCATCGCGGTCATCGCCACTGCGGTGATGCTGTTCATGCAGCAGTTCCAATGGTGGTGGCTGGTTGCCGCTGCGCTGGGCGTCGCGCTCTTTGTCTGGCACATCCGGACACATGACAACGCCGTGGTCAGCCCGTCGTTCTTTACCAATGCTCGCTACGTTTGCGCGCTGATTGTTGTGCTCGTGGTTTACATGGTCCAGTTGGGGTATTCGGCCATTCTGTTGCCGTATATGGTCGACGAGCTCTATGGCATCAACCTCGACGGTGCTGCCTATATCCTCGCGCCGGGCTACCTCTGCGCTGTCATCGTCGGTGTAATGTCTGGCAAGGTTGCCAAGTTCCTGCCCTCGAAGCAGGCCATTGTCGCGGCTATCAGCATCATCATCGTGGCGTTGCTCATCCCCGCAGTGCTGCCGGGGGCCGGTGTTGCCACGGTTATCGTCTCCATGATTCTGTTCCCATCAGGGTTCGCGCTCATGTATGCGCCGTTGGTCGCGACCGCACTGCAGAACATTCCTGCCGCCAAGTCCGGTGTTGCAATCGGTTTCTACAATCTGACGATCAACATTGCCGTACCGGTTGGCATCGCGTTAACGGCCATGCTTGTTGATTCTCGACCGGCCTTCTTCAGCACCCTCTCCATCGCGCAGTCTGAAGCAGAAGGGGTCTCCGCTACCATCGCTTGGTTGCTCGCGCTCATGGCTGTCGTAGGTTTGCTGGTGTACGTCATCTCCGACCGCATCATCAACGACACGGCGGAAAACCGAGAGAAGGTTCACGCCTAGGTTCGCGCAACATCTTGCGCTTGGTGCTTGACGACGGACATTGCGTCGTCAAGCACCTTGTTCTTTGTGTGACGTGGGGTTAGGGGAGGGGCACCGGGAACAAGACTCGGCAAGTGGGGCGATTTCTTCTAGGCCGCGTGCTTAATAATGCGGGTGTGGGTAAGCTGCTAAGGGTAGTGGCTCCTTTCATCGGGAGCCTGACGTTTTGTAGTGGGACAAGGCTGGAATAGCCACCGCTGCAGTCGCTGTTTGAACTCGTAAAGAGTGAAGGACGTTCCTTATATATAAGGTGTGTTCGAAAAACGGCAATATCAATGAAAAAGGGAGAGGTTTCCACGTGAGTTTCGATGATTGCCCACCCTCGACTCCGGCCCACCGTGAGAAGAATCCAGAGTCGCGTGCATGCCCAGTTGCGGCTATTGACTGGAACACGATTCCTGATGATAAGGATCTCGAGGTTTGGGATCGTCTGACCGGTAACTTCTGGTTGCCGGAAAAGGTGCCGCTGTCGAATGACATCAAGAGCTGGAATACGCTCAACGCACTGGAGCAGCGCACCACGATGCGCGTGTTCACTGGTCTGACCATGCTGGACACCATCCAGGGCACGGTAGGTGCAGTATCACTCATTCCAGATGCGCTGACTCCGCACGAGGAAGCTGTGTACACCAATATCGCCTTCATGGAATCGGTGCACGCAAAGAGCTACTCGTCGATTTTCCAGACGCTGGCGTCGACTCCTGAGATTCAGGATGCGTTCCGTTGGGGCGAGGAGAATGAGTACCTGCAGAAGAAGGCCAAGATTATCCTCGACTACTACGAGGGCGATAATCCGCAGAAGAAGAAGGTTGCTTCCACTTTGCTGGAGTCCTTCCTGTTCTACTCGGGCTTCTACCTGCCGATGTACTGGTCCAGCCACGCCAAGCTGACCAACACCGCGGACATTATTCGCCTAATCATTCGTGATGAGGCAGTTCACGGTTACTACATCGGTTACAAGTACCAGCGCAACCTGGAGCGTCTGACCCAGGCCGAACGTGACGAGCTGAAGGATTACACCTTCGACCTCATGTTTGATCTCTACGACAACGAGATTCAGTACACCGAAGAGATGTACGACGAACTCGGTTGGACCGAGGATGTCAAGCGTTTCTTGCGTTACAACGGCAACAAGGCTCTGAACAACTTGGGCTATGAGGGTATGTTCCCGGCCGACGAGACTCGCGTTTCGCCGTCGATCCTGTCGGCCCTGTCGCCGAATGCTGACGAAAACCACGACTTCTTCTCGGGTTCCGGCTCTTCCTACGTCATGGGTAAGGCTGAAGTAACCGAGGATGAGGACTGGGACTTCTAAAAGCACAGGTGTAGGGAACATTCCGCATCGAGCCTCACTCTGGTGACAGCACACACACGGGGGTAGTAGTCCTAGCCTCGACGGTTCCTGCTAAATAGGCGTTAGCCCAGGTTAAGACAATTCTCAGGAAACTAATAGTGTGCTTAGCTGAGTGGGGAAGTGAGCCGGAAAATCCCTTAGCCTTAACTTTTTCCAAGGTTCAGACTAGAATCTGGCACATAGCGGTAGGTGGGTTCGCCGTCGCGTACTCGCCTGCACTATTCTCACAAGGACAAAACTTAAAATCCCTGTAGTGAGTTACAGGAAATCTTCGCGTAGTAAGGAGGAAGAATGACTGCAGTAGCGCCTCGTCCAGATCATGGCGTTGTAGCGCCGGAACGGCCGCAGCCGTTCGGACATGAGCGTAAGGGCAGCTGGGCGTGGGAAATGCTGACCACGACCGACCACAAGAAGCTGGGCATCATGTACATCATTATGTCCTTCTCGTTCTTCTTTGTCGGCGGTCTGATGGCTCTGCTTATCCGTGCTGAGCTCTTCGCCCCAGGACTTCAGTTCCTTTCTAACGAGCAGTTCAACCAGATGTTCACCATGCACGGCACGGTGATGCTGCTTCTGTTCGGTACCCCGATTGTTTGGGGTTTTGCTAACTACATTCTGCCACTTCAGATTGGTGCTCCGGACGTGGCTTTCCCGCGTCTGAACGCTTTCGGCTTCTGGCTGACCACCATTGGTGGCATTCTGATGCTGTCGGGCTTCCTGACCCCGGGTGGTGCTGCTGACTTCGGTTGGACCATGTACTCCCCGCTGTCTGACCCGATTCACTCTCCGGGTGTCGGTTCTGACCTGTGGATTGTCGGTGTCGGTGTTGGTGGTGTCGGTACCATCGCTTCCGCCATTAACATGACCACCACTGTCCTGTGCCTCCGTGCACCAGGCATGACCATGTTCCGTATGCCAATCTTCACCTGGAACATCCTGGTTACCTCGATCCTGGCTCTGCTGATCTTCCCGATTCTGACTGCAGCTGCTCTTGGTGTTTTGTACGACCGTAAGCTGGGCGGTCACATTTACGACCCGGCAAACGGTGGCGCAATGCTGTGGCAGCACCTGTTCTGGTTCTTCGGTCACCCAGAGGTCTACGTCCTGCTGTTGCCGTTCGTGGGCATCATCACCGAGGTCGTTCCGGTCTTTTCCCGTAAGCCGCTGTTCGGCTACGCAGGTATGGTCTTCGCAACCCTGTCTATTGCAGGTCTGTCCATGGCTGTGTGGGCACACCACATGTTCGTGACCGGTGGCGTTCTGCTTCCGTTCTTCTCGTTCATGACCTTCCTGATTTCGGTCCCGACCGGTGTTAAGTTCATCAACTGGATGGGCACCATGTGGCGTGGCCACATGACCTTCGAGGCTCCGATGACTTTCGCTCTCGGCTTCATCGTGACCTTCCTGTTCGGTGGTTTGACCGGTATTATGCTGGCTTCCCCACCGCTGGACTTCCACGTCTCTGATACTTACTTCGTCGTGGCGCACTTCCACTACACCCTGTTCGGTACCCTGGTCTTCGCTTCCTACTCGGGCGTTTACTTCTGGTTCCCGAAGATGACTGGTCGTATGCTCGACGAGAAGCTGGCAAAGGTTCACTTCTGGCTGACCTTCATCGGCTTCAACCTGACCTTCCTGGTCCAGCACTGGCTGGGTAACGAGGGTATGCCGCGTCGTTACGCCGACTACCTCGAGACTGACGGTTTCACCACCCTGAACATGATCTCCACCGTTGGTGCGTTCATCCTGGGTCTGTCTGTTATCCCGTTTGTCTGGAACGTCTTCAAGTCCTGGCGCTACGGTGAGGTCGTCACTGTTGATGACCCGTGGGGTTACGGTAACTCCCTCGAGTGGGCTACTTCTTGCCCGCCGCCGCGCCACAACTTCACCTCGATGCCGCGCATCCGCTCGGAGCGCCCGGCGTTCGAGCTGCACTACCCGCACATGGTTGAGCGTCAGCGCGCAGAGGCCCACGTTGGTCGTCAGCTCTAAGAGCTAGTGGCTACATGGCTGATGCAACTCTGAGTTAATAACTACGCGAAGCTAAGGCCCCATCACGGTTCTCCGTGATGGGGCCTTAGTCTTGTCTTTGAGAGTCTTTCCTAGGGAAGAGGCAGTAAGAGAGCGCAGTAAGAGCAGGGGGGCGCAGGGAGCGCCAGAAGGGCAAGAGAGCAAGGCGATGGCTAGCGCCTGTCGCTGGCCACCCACTGAAGTGCGGAATCCCACTATGCGATGAGCGCTCTGCCGGGGCTTCATGCGATACTGGATTGGTGAATGAACAGGTAATTACCTCTCCCAGTCAGTCTGTAGATACCGATGCTCTATCGGTTTCGTTGGCACCGGGACTAGCTCCGGTGCTTATTACCGCTGTTGGCCGAGACCGCCCGGGTGTCTCCGCAGCTTTCTTCCGCGTGCTCGCGGCCCACGGAGTTCAAATTTTGGATGTGGAACAGTCGGTGTTCCGCTCTAATCTGAGCCTCGGTGCGCTTGTTGGTGTCACAGAAGAAAAGGTCGGTGTTCTCCGTGAGGGACTCATTGAAACACTGAAGCCTCACGGCATGACTGTCAGTTTCCAGCTGGATGCGCCGATTGAGCGCAGCGATGGCTCCACCCACGCACTTGTCGTGTTGGGCAATCCGGTCAACGCTGAGGATATTTCCCGTATCGGCCGCACTCTTGCTGATTACGGTGCAAACATCGATTCCATTCGCGGTATTGCTGACTACCCAGTCACTGGCCTGGAATTGCTGGTCTCTATTCCGGACCCGAAGCCGGGTGCGGGCATTCCGCTGCGTAAGGCACTGGCCGAGCTTGCACAGGACCAGGACATTGACATCGCAATTGAACGCGCTGGTTTGCAGCGCCGCTCCAAGCGCTTGATTTGTTTCGATGTGGACTCGACCTTGATTACCGGTGAGGTCATTGAGATGCTGGCCGCCCATGCTGGTCGCGAGGCGGAGGTTGCAGCGGTTACAGAGCGCGCTATGCGCGGTGAGCTGGACTTCGCCGAGTCACTGCATGAGCGAGTTAAGGCTCTGGCTGGCCTGCCGGTCAGCGTCCTAGAGGAAGTCACTAACTCCATCGAGCTGACTCCAGGCGCCCGCACCACGATCCGCACGCTGAAGCGCCTCGGTTACAAGTGTGGTGCTGTCTCCGGTGGCTTTATCCAGATCTTGGAGCCGCTGGCAAAGGATCTCGGTCTGGACTTTTACAAGGCGAATACCCTCGAGGTCGAGGACGGAAAGCTGACTGGACGCGTGGTCGGCGATGTCGTCGATAGGCAGGAGAAGGCCCGCAGCCTCAAGACGTTCGCCGCAGAGTCGGGATTTCAGATGCATCAGACCGTTGCGGTCGGCGATGGGGCCAATGACATCGATATGTTGTCGGTCGCAGGCCTTGGTATTGCTTTCAATGCCAAGCCGGCGCTAAAGGAAATCGCTGACACGTCCGTCAACGTTCCATTCATGGACTCGATTCTGTTCATGCTGGGCATTTCCCGCGATGAAATCGACGATGCCGACCGCGAAGATGGCACCTTCCGCCGCGTGCCGTTGGAGCAGTAGTGCAACGCGAGGATCACAAGAATCCAGCTGTCACGGACGCATCATCGGTACCGGAGTGGTTCCGTATCGCCCATAACCTCCTGCCGCAACCCGATAGGGAAGACCACGGCGAGGATGTGCCGTGGGCAATGGCTATTGTGCTTGAGGTTCCGAAGAAGGAACGCCCCTCGCGCACTGCGCTGCTCCGCGCTGCCGCGATGGCTGTTGTTGCTTGTTGCCTGGACGAACGCGCAGGCGATGACACTTCTGCCTATCAACAAGGTCTGGCGTCTTGGTACGGTGCGCGCATCCGCAAGCTCACACGTCGCGCTCGCAATATCGGCTGGCAACGCGCTCAGCTTGCACCGGGTGTCACCGTGGACGTCGACGGCGCGCAAGCTCGCGCACTAGTGCCAACTCCTGTCGACGAAACCTACCCGGAGATTGCCAAACTACAAATTTCCGGCACCGATTTGCCTTACGACGACCCGGAGAACACATCTCCCGGCGCCCCGGGCGACCATGAGAGCGCTGACACCTTTGCTCCGCCAGTGATTTGGGTGGACAAAAACCTGAATATGTCCGTAGGAAAGGTGGCCGCGCAAGTTGGACACGGCTCAATGCTCTATGCGGCCAGTCTGTCGGTCGAGGACGCTTGGGCGTGGGCGCAAAGTGGTTATGCGTTAGATGTGAAAGAAGTACCGCGGGAGCAGTGGCCAGCGCCAGAGCTCCGCGCGGTTGAGGTTCAGGATGCCGGGTTTACCGAGATTGCTCCCGGTTCAGTCACCGTGGCGGTGACCCCTGGGGCAGTAACTCACGACTGAGCGCGTGCTGCCTCCATGGCCTTGAGATCCTTGCGCAGAATCTTGCCCGTCGCCGACTTCGGGATTTCATCCATGAACTCGACTGCTCGCACCTTCTTGTACGGTGCGACGCGGTCGGCGACGTAGTCCATAATCTCGTCTTCAGTCACCTGCTCGCCCGCCTTGATGACGACGTAAGCCTTAGGAATCTCCTCGCCGTCGGAGCGAACGACACCACTGCAGGCGGCATCGGCAATATCCGGGTGGCTGAGCAGCACGGACTCGAGCTCGGCCGGCGGAACCTGGTAGCCCTTGTACTTAATCAGTTCCTTGAAGCGGTCGACGATGTACACATTCCCGTGTTCGTCGAGTTCCGCAACGTCGCCGGTACGCAGCCAACCGTCGACAAGCGTCTCTGCCGTCGCCTTCGGGTTGTTGAGGTAGCCCTTCATCACCTGTGGACCATGAATCCATAGCTCACCTGCCTCCGAGCGCCCCTCGGCGGGAACCGGGATTTCCTCAAAGCTGTCGGAGTCGAGGTTGACAATCTTGTACTGAGTGTTGGGGACTGCGCGACCGATCGAGTCCAGCGGACTATCGTGGCCGATGCGGATGTGGGCTGCTGGCGAGGACTCGGTCATGCCGAAGCCCTGTGCGACCACGCAGTCAAGGCGCTTTTCCACCTGTTCCGCGAGGTCAAGTTGGAGAGAAGCGGCACCCGAGAAGATTGTCTCCAGGCTGGACAAGTCAAAGGAATCGACAGCTGGGTGCTTGGCCAGGCCCACAGCTACAGGTGGTGCGATGAACGCGAACTTCACCTTGTGCTCGGCGATGATGGACAGGAAATCGACGAGGTCGAACTTGCCCATGGTGTACTGCGTCGTGCGGCGCCACAGGCACAGATTCAGCAGCGCAGTCAGGCCGTAGATGTGGAAAAACGGCAGGATAGTGACAGCCGGGGTGTCCTCGGTCAGCGCGTTGACTGTAGCTCCACCCGCCTGAGCGACGTTGGCCACCAAGTTGCGGTGAGTGAGCTGGACGCCCTTCGGTACACCGGTGGTTCCCGAGGAAAACGGAATCACGGCAACGTCATCGGGTGATACGTCGACGTCCGGGGCGCCGTGCCCCCTCGGCAAGCAGCTCGCCCATGCCGTGGAGGCCCGTCAGGCCGATAATCATCTCTTCCGGCAGACCAGCAGCCTCAGCGCCGTGGGCGCCAGCCCAACCGATTGAGGAGGTCGTCAGCATCATCTTCGCGTCAGACATCCGGAGTTGGTTTTCAATGTCCTCCGCAGTTGCCAGCGATGCGACCGTCGTGCAGACAGCCCCCGCGCGTAGGACACCGTGAAGAGCGACCGCGAAGGTTGTCGAGTTGGGGCAGTGGAGAGCCACAACGTCGCCCTTCTTAATCCCACGTGCTGCCAGCGCACCCGCAAACTTCTCAATGCTGGCCTTCAGATCACCGAAGGTGACCTCGGAGCCTGAGTCAACGATTGCAAGCTTGTCCTGGTGACGTGGCTCAATTTCTCCGAAGAGGAACTCAAAGAGTGAGGTCTCCGGGATGTCGATGTCGGGGAGGTTGCTGGAAAGGGGCATGCAGGAAATCGCCTTTCTAATCTCGTGCACGGCTGCCAAGTGTCCTGCTTCATTAGCTCGGGCACTGTAGCAGTGCTGTGTTTCACATCACAATAATGTATTGGATAGAAAAGCGTGGGATTTTTTCCAGAAACTATGCCTAATCCAGCGTCACCTCGTGAGCCCAGACAGCCCCCTCTGAATCAGCTTTGGGTCAGCCGCTGCAACGCTCCAGCCGCAATATCCAGGTTGGTCGTCCGCCAGAAGTCAGGCATCGACGCGGCAATCCAGGAACCATAGCGTGCAGTAGCCAACCGTGAATCCAGTACCGCAACAACCCCGCGGTCATCGACTTGGCGTAGCAGACGACCAGAACCCTGCGCCATCAGCAGCGCTGCATGTGTCGCTGAGACCTCCATAAAACCGTTTCGGCCAGCGGCATTAGCCGCATCGGAGCGCGCGGACAAAAGCGGGTCGTCGGGGCGGGGGAACGGGATGCGATCGATGATGACACACGATAGCGATGGGCCAGGAACATCGACGCCTTGCCACAGCGTCAGCGTGCCAAACAAGCATGTCTGCGGATTAGCTGCGAAGCGATCAACCAGAGCACCGATAGAGTCATCGCCTTGGCACAGCACGTCGTAAGGCAGGCGCTTGCGCATTTCCTCCGCCGCTGCCTCGGCGCCTCGGCGAGAAGAAAACAGCCCGAGCGTTCGCCCACCAGCGGCGCGGATGAGGCGCTCCATGATCGCGAACTGCTCCGGTGTGGCGCCGTCGCGTCCAGGTCGTGGCAGGTCGCGTGCGACGTAGAGGATGCCAGATTTCTGCGGGTCAAAGGGCGTGCCGACGTCCAAGCCATCCCACCCACCGGAGGGAAGCCCCCAAGCGGCGGCCATGGCATCGAACTTGCCGCCAAGAGCAAGTGTTGCTGAGGTCAAAACGACGGTGGATTCGCCGAAGAGGCGTTCGCGAAGCAGTGCTGCGATGGACAGGGGAGCGACATAAACTGTCTTGTTCTCGCCAAGCCATACGACATCGTCGCTACTGAACTCTAGAATTCGCACGACTGTGTCGTGCATATTCTCCACGGCAGCGCGGACGGTCTGGCGCTCAGTGTTGTCAGAGTCAGAACTCGAACCACCGGAGCCCGACCCGCCAGAGCTGCCTGAACTAGAGGTGCCTAGCGTGGTCTGTAGTTGCCACAGGCTATCGCGGAGCGAAGCTAGCGCCGCTCCAAGCTCACCGGGAATTTCTTCGAGTGCGCCGCTGTAGGCGTCGGCAAGCAATGCGACGGTCTCGCCGAGTAGATCCGTGGCATCGGTGACATCATCCACCTGCTCTGCGGCTCCGAATTTGCGGGCGCGCCGGGCCATCATGGTGATACCGGCAGGGGAGAGCTCGTCGGTGGCAACAGAGGTGATTCGACCGTCGAGCTCGTGAGCCTCGTCAATGACAACGCAGTCGTGCTGCGGCAAAATCATGGCGTCGGAGAGCGCATCGATGGCCAACAGTGCGTGATTGGTGACAACGATGTCAACGTTGGAGGCCTCGCGGCGGGCTTGTTCGGCGAAACACTCCTCGCCGAAAGGGCAGGAAATGGCACCGACGCATTCGCGAGCCGTGACGGAGACCTGCCGCCAGGCTTCGTTGGAAACGCCCTTGTCCAGGCTGTCGCGGTCGCCGGTGTCGGTGTCATTGGCCCACTCGCGTAGCCGCATGACCTCGGCAGCGGTTCGGCTGAGCTGCGCTTCGCTGAGGAGGGCAGTGGGGCCAACGGCGTCACCTGAGCTGGCCTGCTCGGATTCATCACCGTCCATGACGGGATCTTTGATGACATTTCCGACCTTGGACTTGCACAGGTAGTTCGAGCGGCCCTTGAGGATTGCGAAGGTTGGCGTGCGGGACAAGTGTGGCTCTAGCGAACTGACTAGCCGCGGCAAGTCGCGTTCGACCAGCTGGCGTTGCAGCGCAATGGTCGCCGTGGAAACGATTACAGACTCGTCGGACTCCATTGCTTGCACAATGGCAGGCACCAGGTAGGCCAGCGACTTACCCGTACCGGTGCCTGCCTGTACCGCTAGGTGCCGCTCGCGCGCAAAGGCGGAGGCCACCGACCGGGACATTTTGACCTGATTCGGTCGAGTCGTTCCGCCGAGTCCCTTCACTGCCGCATCGAGAAGAGCTTCGATGCTATCCGCGTTATGGACGCTGGCTCTCGGTGAAGCTAGCTCGTCAACATCGTCAAAGTCCTCAAAGTCGTCCGATAGCTCAGCAAAATCTGCGTGCTCGGGAGTGTCCGACACAGTTCCCCCGCCGCCTAAACGCCGTGAAAACGGACGGACAGTACCGGCTCGTCACGGGAAAGTGCGAGCCCCTCCCACGGGAGGCTGACCAGCGCCTTAACCAAGTGATCGCGGGACTCCTCCAAGGTCGGTAGACCATCGACGACCTCGCCATCGCGCATCATCGGAATGGTCAGATCGCGGTAGTGCAGGTTGCCCACATCCGGGATTTCCGAGCCGAGCGGGAAAGCGATTTCCTCCACGGCGGTACCGGAACGGCGACAGGTACGAATCGCCGCCTTCACGCCACCATGGCTCCGCTTATCCAGAGAACGCTTGGCGACGGGCACCCCATCAACTTCGACCATCTTGTAGACCAGGCCCGCAGTCGGTGCGCCGGAGCCAGTGACTACAGAGGTGCCCACGCCGTAGACATCGACCGGCTCTGCCCTCAGCGCCGCAATGGCGAACTCGTCGAGGTCAGAGGACACTACGATGTTGGTGTTGTGTGCACCCAGCGAGTCCAGCTGCTGACGCACCTGGCGAGCGAGAACTCCGAGGTCGCCGGAGTCAATACGTACACCGCCGAGTTCCGGACCCGCGACCTCAATAGCCGTATTGACGCCCTCGGTGATGTCGTAGGTATCCACCAACAAAGTGGTGTCGGTTCCCAGTGTGTCAATCTGAGCCTTGAAGGCCGCAGCCTCGTTCGTCGTGCCATCTGGGTTGGTGTGCAACAGAGTCCACGCGTGCGCAGCGGTACCGGAGGCTGGGATGTTGTACCGTGCCGCTGCCTCCAAGTTGGAGGTGGCGCTAAAACCTGCCAGGTAAGCGGCGCGGGCAGCAGTCACAGCTGCTTCTTCATGAGTGCGACGCGAACCCATTTCAATAATCGGGCGCCCACCGGCAGCCGTGACCATTCGGGTTGCTGCCGAGGCGATGGCGGAGTCCGCATTGAGAATGGAGAGAATAACAGTCTCCAAAATGACGCACTCGGCGAAAGTGCCTCGCACCGTCAAAATGGGCGAGGCGGGGAAGTAGAGCTCTCCCTCGCGGTAGCCGTCGACTTGGCCACTGAAGGAATAGTTACGCAGGTAATCCAGCGTCCTGTCATCGAGGAAGTCCAGCGAAGCCAGCTGTTCCTCGGTGAAGCGGAAGTTGCGGATAGCATCCAACACACGCGCTGTACCAGCGACAACGCCATAGCGACGCTCATTCGGCAGGCGACGGCCAAACACCTCGAAGGCGACCTGGCGCTCGCCGGATCCGTCGGCAAGCGATGCCTGCAGCATCGTCAGCTCGTACTTATCGGTGAGAAGGGCGGTGGAGGAATGCTTATCAATCACGGTCAACAGTCTAGTCGGCTGAAGCGGGCCGGGGCAGTCGGTTCCGGCGAGCGCGCGCCACTCCGTACTATCCTGGTGCCTATGAGCATGCCAGCAGCAACACCGATGCCCACTATGGATGCCGATGTCGTGACGGAATCGAACCGACCCTGGCAGTGCATTGTGTGGGATGACCAGGTTAATTCGATGAGTTATGTCACCTACGTGTTTCAGATGCTCTTCGGCATGGACCGAAAGAAGGCGCACGCGCTGATGATGACGGTTCACACGGAGGGCAAGGCAATCGTGTCTTCCGGTGAGCGTGACAAGGTGGAGGCCGATGTGAAGAAGCTCCACAAGGCAGGCTTGTGGGCAACAATGGAGCAGGCTGACTAAGCCGATATTCGACAGCGGGAGAGAATTTACATGCGTCCTTGGAAGCGCAAGCGATCCCTTCTCGGCGGTGGCGTCAAGTACGTCACGGCTTTTGAAGGCACGGAGCGGGATTTGCTGCTGAATCTGGCTGCTACTGTGGCGGACTCGCTGATGGAGCGAGCCCGGTCGGCACCGAAGAATGAGCTCGCGGAAATGACGGGAATGCCTGTCGGACACTCCGAGGCCCCATCCGATCCGAAGCTTGCGCGCCTGTTGCCGGACTTCACCAAGCCGGGTGAGGAGAGCGTGGAGGGGGAAAACGCCCTCATGCGCCAGCTGCATGAATCGGAGATTGTAGAGAGCAAGCTCCATTCCCTGCGTGCGATTATCGACGCCCTGGAGCCCGCCGAGTCGGGGCAGGTATCCATTTCCGAAAGTGATGCCCATGCCTGGGTGGCGGGTATCAATGACCTACGTATTTACCTGCATGTTTCCATGGAGAACCTCAATGGCTCCATCGAACAGATTGAGCAGACCGACGCGATGTACCAGTGGCTGTCCTACAACCAAGAGTCACTGTTGGACCAGCTCATGGGTGAGTAGCGAATCCGAGCAAAACCCCGAAAAGATGCAGTAATCAACTGAGGTTAGCTGCCATGAACTGTGGTGAAAGGTGCCGTGGTCGACAATGAATTCTGAGATCTTCGCAATCAGCCCCACCGACATTCGACACCAAGCCAGCAGTGCTGCGCTGGGCGCGAGCATCGACATCGGCGCAGGCTGTCTCGACTCCATCGACGGCATCTCTATCGGCCATGCTTCTGAGGGGGATACCGGAGTCACCGTCATCGCCGCTCCAGGCGGTGCTGTCGGCGCTGTCGATGTCCGCGGCGGCGGTCCGGGCACCCGCGAGACCGACCTGCTCGCACCGGAGAATACCGTCGAACGCGCCCACGCTGTCGTTTTGGCTGGCGGCTCCGCGTACGGCCTCGCAGCTGCCGACGGAGTTATGCGCGAACTGCGCGACCGCGGCATTGGCTTTGAGGTCACCCCAACTCGTCCGGATATCCTCGTGCCCATCGTTCCCGGTGCTGTCATCTTCGACTTGCTGTTGGGGGAGCCGACGCTGCCCACCGCTGAACTAGGGCGCGAGGCGTTGTCGCACGCGCTTGACGACGTCCCGGAGGACACTCCCTCCGGGACAGTAGGTGCCGGTGTCGGTGCTATGGCCGGGGCAATCAAGGGTGGTTTTGGACAAGCCCGTGTGACCTCCGCCGATGGTAAGTACTTTGTGGCTGCCGCAATGGTGGTGAACTCCTTTGGTGCGGTCATTGACCCGGAGGGACACCTTTACGGAATGCCCGCGGCTGCCGGTGCCAGCAAGGAGGCATTGGCCCGGCTGGACCAGGTTTTCGTCGGTAGAACCAAAATTCTCGCCGATGCGGCTGGCGACGGGGAGTCGTCGGCAAACACGCGAAACACAACGATTGGCACGTTGATAACCAATGCGCCGGTGACAACTGCGCAGTTGAAGCGGTTGGCGATGTGCGGTCATGACGGGTTGGCGCGAGCGATTCGGCCGGCTCATGCGCCGATGGACGGTGACACGCTGTTTGCCCTCAGCTCGGCCGAGGCGGCGGATAGCGGAAACGCTGAACCCGTGGGCTCGGATGTGGTGGCCCTGTTGGCTGCGATGGCGGCCGATGCGGTGCAGATGGCTATTGTCGATGCCGTGATGAGTGCAACGGGACGCGCGGAAGTAGCCGCGCTGTCAGAGATGCTGGACAAGTAGTGAAGGAAGTTCGCCAATGAATCCGCAATGGAGCTCGGGACAACAGCAGAATTACCAGAACTATGCGCAGTACCCGATGGGCGGTCCCGTGCAGACGCGGCGGAATAATCAGATTGTTCCACAGGATCGCGACGGCGGGCTCGGGGCGGCCATCAGTACGGCTATTGGGTACCTGGCACTTATCTGGACGGTCTTTCTTGTCAACGAATTCATCTTTGGTGGGGCGCTGAACAACTTCGGTGTGCGCCCACGCGAAACCTCGACGCTGTGGGGAATTTTGACCGCACCGCTGCTGCACGCAGATTACGGGCACATTGTGGCGAACTCTCTGCCCGGGGCGTTGTTCGCCGGTTTGATTGCAATGTCGTCGAAGCGGCTATTTTGGCAGGTCACACTCTTGATTACGGTCGTTGGTGGCGGTCTGACCTGGCTGGTCGGCGGTGTAAATACCGTCCACATCGGTGCGTCCGGCCTGATTTACGGCTGGCTGGCGTTTTTGGTCGTACGCGGTTTCGTGAATCGTCGGGTGATGCAGATTATTTTGGGCGTGATTCTGGCATCGATGTATTCGGGTCTTATCTGGGGAGTGCTGCCAACACAGATGGCTGTTAGTTGGCAGATGCACCTCTTCGGTGGGCTTGCGGGCATCTGGGCTGCGGTGATGTTTAAGCGCGGTCGTGCACGTGGCTAAGAGTGCACGTCGCTAAGAGCCCGAGGTACGTGGCATCAGCTCCTGACGAAATCGGCCTAGAATAGGAGCTTCGGTGTTTGACCAACGATATGAGGAGTCCAGATAGCGGTGGGAGCAGGAGCAGAAACTCAGGCAGTCAATCAGCTGAGAGCGCAGGATAGCGGCTTCCCCGACCGAACAGCGCCGATTGGCATCTTTGACTCCGGCGTCGGTGGGCTGACAGTGGCACGTGCCATCATGGATCAGCTGCCGCACGAGTCGATTATGTACATCGGCGATACTGCCAACGGCCCTTACGGCCCGTTGCGCATCGCCGAGGTTCGTCAGCACGCGGAAGCGATTGCCGATGAACTGGTTGCACGCGGCTGCAAGATGATTGTCATTGCCTGCAACACGGCTTCGGCCGCATTTTTGCGTGATGCCCGCGAGCGCTACCCAGTCCCAGTAGTCGAGGTCATTCTGCCCGCTGTGCGCCGTGCGGTCTCGACTACCAGGAATGGAAAAGTCGGCGTAATCGGTACCGCCGCCACGATTCGCTCCCGTGCCTACCAAGATCTCTTTGATGCAGTGCCTGGCGTGGATGTCTCTGCGGTCGAC
The DNA here is from genome assembly GCF_001055915.1 of Corynebacterium sp. 212_CJEI. Classification (NCBI taxonomy): domain Bacteria; kingdom Bacillati; phylum Actinomycetota; class Actinomycetes; order Mycobacteriales; family Corynebacteriaceae; genus Corynebacterium; species Corynebacterium sp. 212_CJEI. Next base: position 21,429 of record NZ_JVPT01000046.1, read on the forward strand.
TGCCCGCGATTCGTGGACTTTGTCGAGCGAGGAATCACCTCTGGTCGCCAGATTCTGGGACTTGCGGAGGGCTACCTCGCGCCATTGCAGGCCGATGGTGTAGACACCCTCGTTCTGGGCTGCACCCATTATCCGCTGCTGTCTGGTGTGATTCAGCTGGCTATGGGGGAGGACGTCGCCCTAGTGTCGTCGGCGGAGGAGACGTCGAAGGATGTTCTGCGCATCCTCACAAAGACCGACATGCTCGCTGACCCGGAGAGTAATCCGAACCCTGTGCGCACATTCGAATCCACTGGAGATCCGCAAGTTTTTGCATCCCTGGCAAAGCGCTTCCTTGGGCCGGGTATTAGCCAGGTCACTATGCATTCCCAAATGTGACCTTTCTTATTAAATCCAGACACTCCATTGGTTTTTTGCTCGTTTTTGATCAATTACATGGCAAGCTTGAAGTATGCGATTGAAGGTTCTGGGATGTACAGGCAGCATGGGTGGCCCATCGGCGCCAGCATCTGGCTACCTCATTGAGCTGGATAACGGTCGAACCTTTGTCATTGATTTGGGTCCCGGTGTCCTCGCTGAATTGCAGAAGATCTCTGATCCTGCAGCTTGTGATTTGTTACTAACTCATGTGCACCCAGACCACACTGCAGACATTCCAGGGCTGCTCGTCTGGCGTCGCTTCCACCCGACAGCCCCGGCGAGTTCCCGGAATCTCCTGGTTGGCCCCGGAGACATTCACGACCGGATAGGCACCATGTGCAAAGCACTGGGAAGTGAAGAAGATGCCAACCTGGAAGACACTTTTGACCAGGTTGTGAGTAACCCAGGTGAGCCACTGTTAGTCGGTGGGGGGCGAAGCGGACGGAGGCGCCGTCGTCACGCCGTATAACATGGTCCACCCGGTGCCAGCTGTTGGATATCGCATTGAAGCAGATGGTCTGACCATTGCGTACACCGGAGATACTGCGTGGACCGATGAACTGGTGGAGCTGGCGCGGGATGCGGATATCTTCATTTGTGAAGCCACATGGTGCAGCAACGAAGAGGGCACCCCACCGGATATGCACCTGACGGGCTACGAGGCCGGAAAGGCAGCGACGCTGGCGGGGGTTAAGAAGTTGGTGCTGACTCACATTCCGCCATACGCCGACGGTGAAGAAGCACTACGTGCTGCGAAGAGTACCTTTGCCGGTGACGTTGAATTGGCCTACCTGGGCATGGAGCTAGGCGGCTAGTCTCAGCGACTATCGGGTTTCCGTACAGCTGTCGCACCGCTTTCGCGCCGGGCGGTAGGGTAGTTGGCATGACTACAGCTAATTCCGATTTTCGCCGTGCCGATGGACGCGCGGTTGATGAAATGCGCAAGGTGACCATCACTCGTGGCTTCACCGACAATCCGGCCGGTTCTGTGCTGGTTACTTTCGGTAATACGCGTGTAATGTGCACCGCTTCCGTCGAACAGTCGGTGCCACGATTCAAGCGTGACTCCGGCGAGGGCTGGTTGACCGCTGAGTACTCCATGCTGCCGGCCTCTACCCACGAGCGCATGCCCCGCGAGTCAATGCGCGGCAAGGTCAAGGGTCGCACTCACGAGATTTCCCGTCTGATCGGTCGCTCCTTGCGAGCTGCTATCGACTTGAAGGAACTCGGTGAGAACACCATCAACATCGACTGTGATGTTCTGCAGGCGGATGGTGGTACTCGAACCGCTTCCATCACCGGTGCGTACGTCGCGCTGGCTGATGCCCTGACCTACCTGCATGCAGTGGGCGCTGTTCCGGGCACCCCGCTGAAGGCACCAGTCGCAGCTGTTTCGGTTGGCATTATTGACGGCCGTGTCTGTCTAGATCTGCCTTACGAGGAGGACTCCCGCGCTGAGGTCGACCTCAACGTGGTGATGACCGCAGAGGGCAAGTTCGTCGAAATCCAGGGCACTGGCGAGGAAGGCACCTTCGACCGCGATCAGCTGAATGACATGCTCGACTCGGCGGAAAAGGGCCTGCGTGAGCTCGTTGCCCTGCAGCAGGAAGTTCTGCGTGCGCCGTACCCGGGTGAGCTGCCGTGAAGCTCCTCGTCGCTACCCGAAATTCTAAAAAACTAGTCGAGCTCGACCGCATCCTGCGTGCGGCGGGTATTGATTCGGTGGAACTTCTTTCGCTTAGCGACGTCCCGGAGTACCCAGAGCGCCCCGAAACCGGTCGCACTTTTGCGGACAACGCCTACATCAAGGCTTTCGATGGTGCGAAACACACCGGCTACGCGTGTTTGGCAGACGATTCGGGGCTCAGCGTCGATGAGCTAAACGGCATGCCGGGTGTGCTCTCGGCGCGCTGGTCGGGCACTCACGGCGACGATGTCGCTAACTACGAGCTGCTGCTCGCCCAGATGGGGGACTGCCCAGATGAGCGTCGTACGGCGTCCTTCCGTACCGCCTGCGCGTTGGTCGTCCCCGGTGCCAAGGAGGTGCCGTCCGCGCTTGCCGACGGCGGTTTCCCAGCGGTCCTCGATGAAGCCGGTAATCTGCTGCTGGTTGTAGAGGGCCGCTGGCCTGGCGCCATTCTGCGCGAGCCTGTTGGGGACAATGGGTTCGGCTACGATCCGGTGTTCGCGCCCGCAGTTGGGGAGGGCAACGAAGCTGAGGGGGCCTTGTCTGCGGCACAAATGAGCGCCGAAGACAAGGACGCTTTTAGCCACAGGGGGCGTGCACTGCGTGCCTTGACTCCGGCGCTGAAAATTCTGGCTGAGGTTGAGGCTAAGGGGTAGCCCTGGGGCGAGCCCTCGGGCTGCCGAGAGCCCGCTACTTCAGCTGGAAAGCGGTCTCGACTTCCTCACGACGCTTCTTCTCGACGAAGAAGGAGAGGAACGGGACCACGCCACCGAGCGCGGTGATAATCCACTTTGCTGGTTCCCAGCGGGCCTTGGTACCCAGGTTTACGGTGGCAATGAGGAATGCCATGTAGCCGAAGCCGTGAATCTGGGCGGTGTAGAAGAACCACCGCGGCGCGTCGGCGGAGTTGTCGAGGATGAGGTACTTGTAAATCATCTCGGCACACAGCAAGAGCAGCATCACACCCGTGAAGTAGGCGGTGACGGAGAAGTACGTCAGTGCCTTCCTTACGCGCTCTTGACGATCTGGATTGATGTTGGTCACTAAAAGTCCTTTTCTCGAATAAGCAGTTATCGCCTAGGCGTTGGTGCCAGAATCCGTCGATTGTGTCTCATCCACACGCTGCACCTTTCGCGAGCCATCTGGGTTGGTCGGCAGGAATTCGTCTGGAATTTCCGTCATGACATCGTCTTTAGCCTCAAATGCGGCCTCGCTATTGCCGCTCAGGCGTTCGCGTTCGTACTCCATGTATTTGCGGTAGGCCCAAATAAAGAACAGGCCGAAAGCTGGCCACTGCAGTGCGTAGCCCAGGTTTTGGAATGAGCTGGTTGTGTTCCACCTGCTGAGCTGCCAGTAGGCGAGTGCAAGAGTGGCGCCGACTGCAAGAGCCAAGAAGATTAGTTGCACCACGCGGGTACGAGTGGGAATCTTCGCTGGCTTGTCAGTGGTATTGGAATGCTGTGAAGTGGACACATAACCACCATAGCTAGTCCGTGACCTGCCAAGCTAGCGCGCTCGCTGGATAGGCAGGGGATGGGACATTAGGAAATCTGCGGCAAACCCGTTAAAGTGTGTACAGTCCAAATGAGCTGTGAAAGTTCGTTGTGCCTGTAGGTGGCTAATAGGTAGTCCATGCTTACGGGGACTGTACGTAACTGTCACGGATTCGCGACGGGCGCCTGTGGCGGAATTGGCAGACGCGCTGGATTTAGGTTCCAGTGCCTTAGGGCGTGGGAGTTCAAGTCTCCCCAGGCGCACATATATGTACCTCGTGACTATGCAGGTCACGGGGTGTTTTACTTTTCCGGGTGGCTCTCCACTACAACCTCACTGCAACCCGAGTTCAAAATTTCGCCCATTTTCGCCCCGATTGCGCCCAATCCCGAGTCAAAGAGGTGCGAGTACGTATCGAGCGTAATCGACGGCTTAGCGTGACCCAGCTGCCGCTGCACTTGCAACACGTTCGCCCCCGCCGAGATAAGTAGCGAAGCGGCAGTGTGGCGGAGGTCATGGCGACCTAGCCCCTTGGGAAAGGTATCGTCTTCGGCTACGCACCGCGCCACTGCCTCGCTCCACCACGAGTGGGAGGTAGCAGGCATAGGGAGAGGTGTGTACGCGTCACCACGTAGAGCGTGCCACACCAACTCGGTAGGGTGACGGTCTGTGACCAGCGGTCGCAATGCCTCCACAACTTGCGGGGGCATTGACACCGTGCGGGTCTCGCCTGTCTTGGTGGTCGAGCCGACGGTGACCCTGCCGGTCTCGCTGCGGGTCACAGTGCGGCGAATGACGGCTGTGCCGGTTGCCAAGTCCACGTCGCCGACTGTGAGCGCGGTAGCTTCGCCGTATCGGCAGCCGGTTCCCACAAGGAACAACACCAGGGAGGAGTAACCCACCTTGTCGTCGTAACGGCTACGCTGCAACTCCTCGGTGAACGAGGCAATTTGCCGGGGTGTGAGGATATTCTGCTGTTTGGCGCGGGAGCTACGTCCGCGCCACCGTAGACCCCGTGCGGGGTTAGAGTCGATAGCCCCCGCCTCTCGCGCATATTCGAGCAGATTGCCGAGGATACCGACTATATCTTTCGCTGACCCCTCTGTGAGGTCGTCGAGGAGGCGGTCACGCCACATGACCACTTGCGGGGTGGTGATGGAGCTGCACAGCCGAGTACCCCACTCCGGCTCAATACGCTGCTTCCAGAACCGGAGGTACTTCCGACGAGTTTCCCCCGAGGTGGACAGGTCAGCCTCCCACTGGGAATAAAAATCGGCGACGGTCGCGCGGGGGATAGCTGAACCCGTGAGCCTGGCTTTGGCTTTCGGTAGCTCGTGGTCTCGCCAGGCGCGGGCCTCCGCCAACGTGTCGAAAGGGTGGGGGCCGTATTGCGTCGCTCCGGCGGCCTTATAAATCACGAGGTATCTAGCCTCGCGGGGCTTGTCCTTGGGTACCCATATGTAGATGTTGCGGTCTACACGTGTCCTGCCGGGTGGGTAGCGCTTTGCCATGTGTGACCTCCTGGGCGTGAGGTAAAAAGTGGCGATTTTACCAGGTGTTGACACTTGTCAACAATACTGGGACGTTAAGGGTCACTGAAAACCTGCCCCCGGTAGAGGGTGTGCTCACTAAGATTGGTGCAAGATTTACCTAAGCATTTATCAGGATTGCCACTTCCTGTGGCAGTGACCTGCGGGAACGGTGATTTTCCGTGAAGCAGGGTGCCCGGAGGTACTTAGGGTCATACCCATGACAAAACGCAATGACAAAACAACTGGTTTACACGAGCGGTTACTCACTCCCGAGCAGGCAGCCGCGCACCTCCATCTCAACCCGCGGACACTGGCGAACTGGCGCAGTCGCAGGCAAGGGCCGCCGTATATTCGCTGCGGGCGAATGTGCCTCTACGACCCTGCCGACCTGGACTCGTGGCTGTCGAGGCAGCGGGTCGGCACTGTTGCCTAGCCGCACGCCCGCAGCCAGGAGGCGCTAGACGGGTGAGAAATGCTAAACGCCCTACCTATGGACAGGTAGGGCGTTTGCTCTATATTTTGCAGGAGTTTACTTGTCGCGCGACTCGCTACCGTCGTCCGGCATTTTGTCGAGTGCAGAATCGACGATGAGTTTGATGGTCTCCATCTCACCCTTGTACTTCACGAAACCGAGCAGTTCCTTGACTACTTCTTGAGGAGCGCGCTCAATCTGGGCGAGGGCAGCTTCTGGGTCATTCTTGATAAGTTCTACAAATGTCATGCCTCAAAAATAAACGGCCACAGTGTGGCTGTCTAGGCCTAACGGAAAAAGCTTTGGCCGGGCCAAGTTATCCACAGGCACGCAGCCAGGCAGCCGTCTCCACGCACGCGGCAGCGTGCACTCCGGCCAGGGTGCCAGTGGGCACGCCGAGTAGCGACTCGGCCTCGGCGGTGGAGATACCGCGGGCGGCTGCATGGATACCGGACACGGGCGCGGTGCCAGCGAGAATGGAGCGAAGCTGCTGCAAATTTGCCATGAGGAGTCTCCCCGCCCCGGGCGCGGGGGAGGGGGAGTGCGCCCGGGGCATGTTTGAATATAAAGCTACATCTGCCAGGCCGCGTGTCGAGGGCACCCGGTGCTAGCGAAACGGCCCCCTGCGCCGTCCTCTGGCGTAGGGGGCCTAGCCCAGGGCCGACCGCAAGGGGCGACCTGGTACATAGCTTACAGGTTCGCACGGGCGTACGAAAGGGGCGGGCGCTAGTCCGGGGTGCCGGTTACTGTTACCCCGTAACCCGCCCAGGACACCTAGGAGAATGACCGTGATTGACCTCGACCGTGCAGTCTGCAACAACAAAACCCTGATGATAACTTTCCCCGAGGCCGTATTTTGCTACGACGACCGCGAGACATACACGCAGGCGGTACTCAAGCTAAATATGCTGCTATTCGGCTTCGCCTCGGGTATCAGCGACGCTGTGCCGCAAATGACGCTCGAAGAGTTAGAGGCGTATCTGCCAGCTCCGCAGCAGCTAGTGACGCTCTAAGCTCCGCAGCCCCGGCCAACCGGCTGGGGCTTTTCTCATGCTGCCAGTCGCTCCATGGCCGGGCGCTCGTGGCCGTTGAAATCGACTGAAAGCCAGTTGTCCCCCTGAGGGGTATGACTGAAAACCCCGGTCACGATGACCGGGGTTGGGACTGCACGGTCATCGTGACCGGGCAGCTGGGCAACTGTCTGATTTTTGACCACGGTTGGCGCGACAGGCGGGAACTATGTCGCTGGGCGACACGGTTGGCAGGTATGGCCCTCACGCCCACGGCTGGCGCGGGCAGCAAGAAACATTGTCATCTTGACAATGGTTGGCTTTTCTCATGCCGCCAGCCGCCGTCCACACCAACCATGGTCAAAATGTGGACAGTTGTGCCCCTGAGAGGGACGACTGAAAACCCCGGTCATCTTGACCGGGGTTGGGCCTGCACGGCCACCATGACCGTGCAGGGGTGGTCATGGTGACCACCCCTGCCAACCAACTATGAGCATAAGGCCCATAGTCGCCCGGGGGCTTTCTCATGCCGCCAGCCGCCGCAGCGCGGCTACAGTAGCCGCCTCCTGCTCCGTAGCCGGGCGCTCGTAACCGTTCAGCAGCGCGGCGAGGCGGTAGGTGGCTTGCGGGTCACTGGCACCGGCGACAGGCCGCCCGACGCGGCTAACGGTTCCCTCGGCTAGGTCTGCGACGTACATTTTTAGGTCTCCCTGGGCATAGAAAACAGGTGTCAAAACTTGCCTCCAATTCTACTATTAGTGCAGGTAAAATAGGGCGTATGACACAGGAAATCGCAATCAATATCGAAACCACCCGGCACGCCGCAGAGGAGACCCGCGCCATTGCCGCCGACCTCCGCCAGTTGGCCGACGACACGGTGGCCGAAATGCTGGCAGCAGTGCGCGCAGACTTTTCCCAGGCCTCCGTGGACGGCGGAGTCTCCCCGATGTTTGCCGAGCCGCTGGCCGCCGCCGAGGCTGCCTTAGAGAGGTGGCGCGTCGGGCACTATGCCTACGCTGACAGTCTCGACCGGGCCGCAGCAGGACTGGACGCGACTGCAAACGGCGCGGAGGCGGCAGAGACGGACGCGGTAGCCGCCGCCGGGCGCGTGGAGCCGGGCGCGGTGACCAGCAGCAGCGGGCCTGACTACACTCATCTCGTCGAGAGCGCTGTCAGGGAGCCTGACCGGGGGCCTGACCTGACGCACCTGGTGGAGGGTGCCGTCCGGGAGCCTGCACCCGTGGACTACACGGCGGAGGCAGAGAGTGCCGTCCGCGGGCCACTCGCGCCTGGCGACGACATTCCGCACGAGTGGAGAAACGACGAGGCGCTGGCCGCTCACGCCCGACGCGGGGTGGACACTTCCGAGGCGGGCAGCCGCGTCGGGCCGACCATCGACGGCGACGGCGAGAGGGTGGAAAAGACGCGTCGGGCGGTGTCCTGGACGCAGGACGCTTTCGCAGTGCCGCTACACACTGACTAGACCCAGCCCGCGCTATCTGGCGCGGGGCACGCTTAGGGGACAAGGAAATCGCTGGTCAGCCGGGTGGTAGGGGAGTGAAGCGGGTAGCACGGGGGAGGGTGGGAAGAAGCCGCGCCGCGTGGACAGCGGAGAGGGGCG
>NZ_JVPT01000047.1:0-37303 GCF_001055915.1 Corynebacterium sp. 212_CJEI
GAAGCCTCGAGACATAACCGGAACAATGTCTCGAGACTTCACATGGTGCCCCCAGTGGGACTCGAACCCACACTGAAAGGATTTTAAGTCCTCTGCCTCTGCCAATTGGGCTATAGGGGCCCCTAAGAAAGATTAATGGGCGATATGGGTGTCTACCAAACTCGCCACAATTCCGTCGAGGATATCCTTCTCGCTGATGTAGAAAAAGCGCTGCTCTTCCTTCGCTGCCTCGGAAAGCGGCAGCGCCTCAAACATGTCCATCAGACCGTCCACAATGATGGAACCGCCGGCGAAGACATCCGCGCGCTTCGGATGCATCACGGGATTGGCAGCGAGGGACTCCGCGTCGGTCTCAATCACGGACGCGGTCAGCGCACGCAACGCCGCAAAGCGCAGCTGCGACAGGTGGATTGCCTCCGGGTCGTAGGTTTCTAGCCCCTGTGCCAGCGCCGACAGCGTGGTGAAGGTCCCGGCGCAGCCGACGATGGTGCGAGCCTTGTCGACAGGCACCTTCGCAACAATCTCGTCGGCCAGCTCCGCAACATACGAACGCGCCTCCTGGACCTGTTCCGCCGTCGGTGGCGAGGCCTGCAGGAACCGTTCGGTCAAGCGCACACTGCCCATAGCCACGGAATCAGAACCGGCTACCGTACCATCGTGGTCACCGACAATAACCTCGGTGGAGCCACCGCCGACGTCAATGACGCAATACGGACCGAGCTCGGGCTCCAAGTCATCTACCGCCCCGCGGAAGGACAGCGCGGCTTCCTCGTCGCCGGAAATGACCTCGGCCTCTGCACCCCACGGAGCGAGAATCTCGCGGGTCATGGCGAAGAAATCGTCGCGGTTGCTTGCGTCGCGTGTCGCCGATGTCGCCACCATTCGGACTGCTTGCACTTTTTCGACCTGCATAAGCTCCGCATACTTCGTCAGAGCCTCCCGCACGCGCTCCAGCGCCTCTGGAGCCAGCATGCCAGTGGCATCCACGCCCTGGCCAAGGCGGACGATTTCCATCAGTCGGTGCAGTTCTGTGATTTCGAGAACTCCATCGACAACCTCGACCCGGCTGATAAGCAGGCGAAGCGAATTAGTGCCGCAGTCGACGGCAGCGAGGGTCGTCATTTATCCCTCCACCCCCGGATACGCAATACCGAGCTCGGCAATCGTGGGCCAATCTGCAGGAATCGCGGTGCCGCGCAGTTTCTCGTTCTCCGCCGCCAGCGCCACCGACTCAGTACCCAGTCGGAAGTGATCCGGCCCCTTGGCCAGCGCGTAGGCAATAAGGACGTGCAGGCACTTCACGCGCGTAGGCATGCCGCCACCGGAGAAGTCCGTGCCCAGGTCTTCCATCTCATTGCGCTCCGCCAGAAATGCCTCGTGCGCGCGCTGGTAATCGGCCGCGAGCTCTTCGTCGCTTTCCAGACGCGCGGTCATTTCCTTCATCACGCCGGTCGTCTCCAACCGGGAGGCCTCCGCTGTCAAACGCGGATCAGTCAGGTAAAAGAGCGTGGGAAACGGAGTGCCATCGTCCAAACGAGGCTTCGTCTTGACCACACCAGGAGTGCCGTCGGGGCTGCGGTAAGAGATGTCCACTACACCCCGTGGTTCACGTCCGAGCTGCTCCGCTATCACTTCCAAATCTGCGGTATCCACAGACATCGGTCACACTCCTTTTGCTTCCGTTTTACTGACACATAATCTCACAGTCGCCTTACAAGCGCGTTGTTTCGCTTTACGACGGCACACTCCGCCGCGCATGCAACCTCACCGAGAGGCTCAGGTAGCCGTATGGAGGTTTAGGACTCCGGTACCGTCGGCAAGCTCTCTGGCCTCGTTGCCTGATCGCGCCCCGGATTCGGGCGAGTCTCTTCGGGTTCGGGCGGGATGGAAATGGAATCCCACAGCGTCTCGTACCACTTCTTAGCCTGGTGCTGCGGAATTTCCTCCGGCTGCGTCACAGGCTGTTCGCCCACGGCCGGATCGAGGATACGGAATGGGGTCTCCCCCGGCTCTACCAGCCCCAGGCGCAGACGTGCCTGCTCCTTAACGTAGGCGGGGTTGGAGTAAAGCTCCTTTTCATCCTCTAACTGCTTAATTCGCTGTTCCATGCGAGCAATATTGTCCTGCGTGGCGGCGACATCCGCCTGTTGTTGTGCAAAAGTCCGCAGCGGAATTGCGAGAACAGATACTAAGAAAAGCACCAGCAGACCAATGCCGATCTTCTGTGCTGTGCTCAGCGAGCGCATTCCCGATGCGATTGCCGCTGCCGAACGCTGCCCCGCCCCTGCAGGGCGCGACTGTGTTCCGCGGCGAGATCGGTCCGATGCACTCATGCCCCACACTCTACCCGACCGCCAGCCGATGAAATAACAAAAACCCGCCCACAACCACGTGCGTGGTGCGGACGGGCAGTGCTAGACGCAGCTTTCGCAGCGCCTCAGCTCTTTACTTGAAACGCGGGAATGCGCTGCGACCAGCGTAGACTGCGGCGTCACCCAGGTACTCCTCGATGCGCAGCAGCTGGTTGTACTTAGCAACGCGCTCGGAGCGAGCCGGAGCACCGGTCTTGATCTGGCCACAGTTCAGGCCGACAGCCAGGTCAGCGATGGTAGTGTCCTCGGTCTCACCAGAGCGGTGGGACATCATGGACTTGTAGCCGGCGTTGTGAGCCATTGCGACGGCCTCGAAGGTCTCGGACAGGGTACCAATCTGGTTGACCTTGACCAGCAGAGCATTAGCGGCCTTCTTCTCAATGCCCTCTGCCAGACGCTTCGGGTTGGTGACGAAGAAGTCGTCGCCGACAATCTGGACCTTGTCACCAAGCTGAGCGGTCAGGGTGGTGTAGCCCTCCCAGTCATCTTCCTGCAGCGGATCCTCGATGGAGACGATGGCGTAGTTCTCAACCAGGTCAGCGTAGACAGCTGCCATCTCCTCAGCGGTGTGCTCGCCGCCCTCGAAGTGGTACTTGCCGTCCTTGAAGAACTCGGAAGAAGCGACGTCGAGAGCCAGAGCGACATCGTCGCCCAACTTGTAGCCTGCGGCCTCAATTGCCTCAACAATCAGGTCCAGTGCAGCCTTGGTGGAGTCAACCGACGGAGCGAAGCCACCCTCATCGCCGAGGCCAGTGGACAGGCCCTTGTCCTTAATGACCTTCTTGAGTGCGTGGTAGACCTCAGCACCGACGCGCAGTGCTTCCTTGAAGGTCGGGGCGCCAATCGGAGCAATCATGAACTCCTGGACGTCAACGCCGGAGTCAGCGTGTGCGCCACCGTTGAGGATGTTCATCATCGGAACCGGCAGAACGTGACCGTTCGGGCCGCCGACGTAGCGGAACAGATCCAGGCCAGCGGACTCAGCAGCAGCCTTGGCAACAGCCATGGAAACACCCAGGATTGCGTTAGCACCCAGGCGGGACTTGTTGTCGGTGCCGTCCAGCTCAATCATGGTCTTGTCAACCAGACGCTGGTCCTCAGCCTCGAGGCCAATAATTGCGTCCTCAATCTCCTCGAGCACAGCGCGGACAGCCTTCTCGACCCCCTTGCCCAGGTAACGGTCTCCGCCATCGCGGAGCTCGTGTGCCTCATGAACGCCGGTGGAGGCACCGGACGGAACCGCAGCGCGGCCCACAGCGCCGTCTTCCAACAGCACCTCAACCTCAACGGTCGGGTTACCACGGGAGTCCAGAATTTCGCGTGCGTTCAACTCGATGATTGCAGCCATAGGTCACCTTTCCGCCGGAACCGTTCCGGCACATGACTCCAATTGTGGCACGGTTTGCCGACCTTCGCCTTAAATCCTTTTCACCCTATGCGGGCTGATTCAGCGCATAGTTCGCCGCAGCGTCCCGAACATCGCGAAGATACTGCTCAGACTGGTTATATGAGCGAATTGCAGATGCCCACCCTTCCGGGGTGGCGAGGTCGCGTTCCCCACTGCAGAGCATCCGTGCGGTGGTCGCAGTTGCGTCGTCGATGTTGTTGGGGTCGGCGACGCCATCACCAGAAGCATCCATCGCAAAACGATGCCAGGTCTCGGGAATAAACTGCATCGGCCCCACAGCGCGGTCATACTCTGTGTCACCGTCGAGTTCGCCGTTGTCAGTATCGAGAACCTCAGCAAACCCACTCGTGCCGTCCAGCGGCGGACCGATAATCGTCGGACTGACTACCCCATCGGCGCCGATATGAGCCGGCTTGAGCCAATTGCCCGAGTACGTGCCGTGATTAGTCTCCACTTTGCCCAGTCCTGCAAGCGTGTTCCACTCCAGGTGGCAGTTCGGGAACTGTTCTGCCGCAATCACATATGCGTTGCCGTAGGCGCGGAGAGCGTCCTCAGAAATACCCGTCTTCGGGGAAATCTGCTGCGCCCACTGTCGGAGCTGTTCCGAGGTGCGCCCGGGCGCGTTGACATCAATCATCGGCGGTGGCTCAGCCGCAGCAGGCGGCACATTATCCGGAATCGGCTTCTTGGTCAACGACGGGATTACGGGTCCAGTGAACATAGCCAACGCCCCAACCGTGCCAATGATGATCAGCACCGCCAGGGAGGTTAGACCGAGGCAGCCACAGCCTCTCGAGGACTTCTTTTTCCCCTTACTGCGGCCACGCGGCTTCGCCCCGCGGGGTGCGGGGTGCGCGTATTCATCAAAGGGAGAATTAGAAGGCATGGGGAATTACTCTACGGGGTAGACCGTAAAAATCACTCAAACTCGAGGACAGAAATCACTTTTGCTGGAAACTAGCTGTCGCTTTCCGACGGGCCGAAGTCCTCAGCCTCTTCGTTATCTTCGCTGCCCGCTGCCCACTGCTCAGCACTGCCGGCCTGCTGATTCTCCATCTGGGCCAGCTCAGTCAGGAATGCGCGTGAAGCCTGTCGGGTCCGTTCTTCCGCACCGGACTCAGTCTCCAGCCCCGGGGTCGGGACCAGAATCTCCACTGGAATGTCTGCATCGGACAGTCCCTGCGCACGTGCGCGGCGGATGGCTTCCTCAGCCAAAGTCAGAGCTGGCAGCTGTGTGGCCGGGTTCGAGCGCGGACGTCCGCGGCCGTAAGCCCACAGTCGCTCCTGTTCTTCCTCCGACACCATCTCTCCCTCGGCCACAGTGCCGTCGAAGAGGTACGGCTGACGAGCGCGCATCTTCAAAATAAAGTCGGTCGCCACATCGTCGAAGTCGAAGTCCTCCGCGATTTCAGCGTGGAAGAGGATCTGCAGCAGCAGATCTGACAGCTCGCTACGAATGTCACCGCCCTCGTTGACTGCGTCGACAAACTCGTAGGTCTCTTCAATGAGATACGGCAGCAGGCTCTTGTGCGTCTGGCGAGCTTCCCACTGCCCCGTGCGCCGTGCGGCCGCCATGATGTCCACGGCCTCGACGACGTGGGGCAGACGAGCTGCGGCAAGCTGTTCCTGCGGAGTCAGCGGTTCTGCAACAGGCTCTGCCCCTGGCTCTGCAACCGGTTCTGGCTCAGGTTCTTTCACCGAGTCCTGCTGGGGAGCCGCCGCAACCTGAGCTGCCGGAGCTGCTGGGTCCGGCGCATCATCCAGCTCGACCGAGTAGACCTTCTCGCCCGCATCGAGGCGATCGAGTACCTCGTCGTTTTCCATATCGGTGGTGACCAGAATCTCCGCCTGGGACACCGAGTGCCCACCGGCGTCGGCGATTGCCCAGCGCACACGGATCGGGACTTCTTCGGTGTAGCTGACTTCACCGGTCAGCAGGCTAGCGGCTTCCAGCGGAATCGCTGTTGGAAAGCGGCTATCGAGCTTGATGATAGTCATACGGTTTCTAGTCCTTTCCCATGTGCGAGATATCCATACGTGGAATTCCCGCCATCGATGTCAAGAAGTCTGCTACCCACTGCACCAATGCAATGTCGCGGACAGGTTTTGCCCGCAACCCTCGCCCTTCCTTCGGCATTCCGACGGAAACCGTGCGCGTTGCCGCACGATAGGTCGCCTGTGGATACAGGCGCTTGAGACGCACCTGCTTGGAGTCAGCAAGCTCCATAGGGGTTATTCTAATGTGCGCACCCATGGCTTGAACTTCATGCACGCCGAATTCCCGGCAAATAATTCGAAGTCGTGAAATAACCGCCAATCTCTCCACCTCAATGGGTGGGGTTCCGTAACGGTCAACGAGCTCTTCGAGCACTACGTCGATATCGTCCAGCGCACTGGCGGCAGCAAATTTGCGGTACGCCTCTAGACGCAGGCGTTCCGACGACACATATTCGGCCGGAATATTCGCATCGACCGGCAAATCGATCCGAACTTCCTTCGGTTCGTTATCGGAAGCATCCGGAGTTGCACCATCGGCCACTGCCTTCAGCGCGGCCACGGCCTCGCCAACCAGTCGGACGTACATATCGAAGCCGACACCGGCAATGTGACCGGACTGCTCCGCACCGAGGATATTTCCGGCACCGCGCATTTCCAGGTCCTTCATGGCCACAGCCATACCGGCACCCAAGTCATTGTTCTGCGCAATCGTGGACAGACGGTCGTAGGAAGTCTCCGTCAGCGTCTGATTTTCCGGGTAGAGGAAGTAGGCATAGGCGCGCTCACGGGAACGGCCCACGCGACCACGCAGCTGGTGCAGCTGGGAAAGACCCATATGGTGGGCGTTTTCCACAATCAACGTATTGGCGTTGGCAATATCCAGGCCGGTCTCCACGATGGTGGTACACACCAGCACGTCGTACTCGCGCTGCCAGAAGCCATCGACCGTGCGCTCCAGCTGCTCCTCCCCCATCTGACCGTGGGCCACTACCACGCGGGCCTCGGGCACCAAATTGCGGATATTCTGTGCGACTTTGTCAATGGTTTCCACCTTATTATGCAGGTAGAACACCTGTCCGTCGCGAAGCAGCTCTCGCCTGATAGCTGCGGCGACCTGCTTGTCGGACTGCGCGCCGACGTATGTCAGCACCGGGTGACGATCCTGCGGCGGGGTGAGAATCTGGCTCATCTCGCGGATGCCAGCAATCGACATTTCGAGCGTGCGCGGAATTGGCGTTGCGGACATGGTGAGCACGTCGACGTGGTGCCGTAGCGCCTTGATGTGTTCCTTGTGCTCGACCCCGAAACGCTGCTCCTCGTCAACGATGACCAGGCCGAGTTCTTTCCACTGCACGCCGGTCTGCAGGAGACGATGCGTGCCGATAACAATGTCGACCGTCCCGTTCTTCAACCCTTCGAGGACCTCCTTGGAGTCCTTCGGCGAGGTGAAGCGGGACAGTCCACGGATGGTGACCGGGAAGCCCTCCATACGCTGAGTGAAAGTGGTCAAATGCTGCTGCGCCAGAAGCGTGGTCGGCACCAACACTGCCACCTGACGGCCATCTTGAACTGCCTTGAAGGCAGCACGCAGTGCCACCTCGGTCTTGCCGTAGCCGACATCGCCGATGAGCACGCGATCCATCGGCACCGGCTTTTCCATGTCGGACTTGATTTCGTCGATGGCCTGCAGCTGGTCCTCAGTCTCGGTGAAGGGGAAGTTATCCTCCATCTCCTGCTGCCATGGCGTATCCGGCGCGAACGCGTGGCCCGGCGCGGCTTGGCGCTCGGCGTAGAGCTTGACCAGCTCTTCCGCAATCTCGCGGACAGCGCCACGGGCCTTGCGCTTGGTGGACTTCCAGTCCGACCCGCCCATCTTCGACAGGGTGGGCTTTTCGCCGCCGACATAGCGCGACAGCAAATCCAGGCTCTCCATCGGCACGTAGAGCTGGTCCGAGGGACCTCCGCGCTTGCTCGGTGCGTACTCGAGCACCACGTACTCGCGGCGTGCCTGATCCTCGCCCGTGCCGATGGTGCGCTCAGTGAGCTTCACAAACCGACCGATGCCATGCGTGTCGTGCACGACATAGTCGCCGGCCTTCAGCGCCAGCGGATCCACGCGACCACGGCGCTTCGCCGGCTTGCGGCGCCCACCAAGCGCACCTTCCGCGATGCGGTTACCTGTGATGTCCTGCTCGGTAATCAGAGTCAGCGCGCCACCGGGAATACGCGGGAATACCAGACCACCGTGCAAAACACCCTGGTAGACGGTAATTCTTCCGGACTCGGGATACTCCGGGCCTGCCGCCATGCGCGTCGCGATTCCGGCTTCCCTAAACTTTTCCGCTTGCCGACGCGCCCCCGCGGGCGTCGCCGCCACGTACGCCACTCGCTCCCCCGCGACCGTGGCATCGCGCAGCTGCTTCATCAGGTGACCAATTTCCTTTAAGTCGCCGCGTGGCGCGGGCCCAGGCTCAAAGGTCAGCGGCAGCACATCATCTTCGGTGACTCCCGCCTCCAACATGCCGGGCGGGGAAATATGCCACGAAGTGGGCATCGGGATAGAGGCCAAGCTGCGGTACGCGCTGGGCTCCAGCCCATCGGTGGCAATTGGCGCCGAGCCACCCATCGCAGCAATTTCCCACGCTGCGGCCATAAACTCCTCGCCTGCACTGATAAGGTCCTGTGCGCGAGAGCGAATGCGCTCCGGCCCGCACATGAGCACATGAGTTTTCTCCGGCATGACCTCGGTGAGCATCTTCATCGGATGCTGACTAATCAGTGGGATCAGCGATTCCATGCCCTCCACCCACTGGCCATCGCCGATGCGGGTGAGCATTTCTTGGACCTGGCCAGAGCGCGTGGTGGCGAGTTTCTCCGCGGCGGCCTTCACGTCGTCGTCGATAAGCAGTGCACGACACGGGAAGATATCCAGCTGGTCAACCTCTACCTCAGAGATCGTGCGCTGGTCAGCGACGGAAAAGGCGCGCAAATCGGTGACCTCGTCACCCCAGAGCTCGATACGTACCGGCAGCTCTTCGGTCGCTGGGAAGACGTCGACGATGCCGCCACGCACGGCAAACTGGCCACGCCTGCCGACCATGTCCACATGCGAATAGCCGTGGTGCACCAGCCGCTCAACCAGGTCCTCGCAGTCCTGGTCCAGCTGGACGTGAATGGGGGCGCTGGTTTCAGCCTCGAGGTCGTCCACAATCGGCTGCACCAACGAGCGCACCGCCGCAATCAGAACGTCGACTTTGCCCCGGCGAACGTCGTAAAGCGCCTTACGACGCTGCGCCACGGTATCCACCGCTGGCGAAAGCTTCTCATGCGGGAGCGTCTCCCACGAGGGGAACATAGCTACACGGTCGCCGATCATAGACTTGACCTCGGCAGTCAGGTCCTCCGCCTCACGGCCGGTAGCCGTGACGACCAGAACCGGCACCTTCGTAGACATGGCGTAAATAAGGTGCGAACGCACCGCGTCCGCACCCGTGAGCGCCAGTTCGTCTTCGCCGATGCGCCCGAGCACGCCGACAAATTGAGGATCCGTGACAACGAGGCTTTCCAGCCCCGACAGCGGGTTCGGCAGAATGCTGGGTGTGGCTTTCGCCGAGGAAGACGCAGAAGTTGGCATAGCCCCAATATAACCATGCACCCCGGATCCACCCTGCGTGCTGGTTAGCCGTTCTCCGCCACCTGCATCGGGTCCGCTGCAGCACCTGCTCCAAACTTCGCGCCCTCAGCGGCCGCTGGCACATCAGCGGAACCATGCAGAGTCGGAGAACCCTCCATGCCGGCCAGCCCGTTCCAACACAGGTTCACGATGTGCGCCGCCACCGTCTCCTTATCCGGACTGCGCTTCTCCATCCACCAGCGAGCGGTCTGCGAAACCATACCGACCATGCAGTTTCCGTAGAGCACCGACATGGCCGGGTCGAAGCCGGCGCGTTTGAAAGCCTCGGCAAGGATAGGCGTAATCGACTCAGTGGCATTATTCAGCAGCGTCTCATAGCCACCCGCCACGCCGGGGTCGCGAGAAATAATGGAGAATCCCTCCGGGTTTTCCTCCACATAAGTCAGCAGTGCCAACACCGCCTGTTCGATGCGGTAACGCGAGCGTCCCAGGGACAACGCTTCCCTAATCGTGGCCTCCAGGGTCTTCATCTCCTGGTCGACGACTGCCTGGTAGAGCCGCTCTTTGGTACCGAAATGCTCGTAGACAACCGGCTTTGATACCCCAGCTGCGGCAGCGATCTCCTCCATTGAGGCGGCATCAAGCCCCTTGGCGGCAAAGATTCCACGGCTGACTTCTGTCAGCTGAGCTTTGCGCTGTGGACCGGTCATACGTCGTCTCGGAGAATTGGAGGCCATGCTTTTAGATTAGTGGCTAAAGTCTTGCTATCGTATATCGCAGGCGCAAGCGAGTTGGCTGAGTCGAATCAGCCATGCAATTTTTCGCGTTTGCCCCATTCTCCCATGGTGTAATGGCAACACTCCGGTTTTTGGTACCGGCATTCTAGGTTCGAGTCCTGGTGGGAGAGCAAGCGGGGGGCCGGCCCCTTAATTAAGAAGTGACTTTTCGCCCCGCCGTGACCGTGATGCACCCTGACCGAGGAGTAGCAAGTTTCATGTCGAACGGTTCGGCCACCGCTGTGGTCATTCTCGCCGCGGGTCAAGGCACCCGAATGAAATCCGATACGCCGAAAATGCTGCACGCTATCGGCGGTCGTACCATGTTGGAGCACGCGCTCTATGCCGCCAAGGGCATTAATCCGGATGAGATTGCTGTTGTCGTTGGCCACCAGCGCGAAAAGGTAATCGACGCCATCGGGACTTGGGCCTCGGACACCGAGCACTCCAACGGTGTCGTCATTGCCCACCAGGACGAGCAAAACGGTACCGGCCACGCTGTTCAGTGCGCGCTGGAGCACCCCGAGCTGCAGAACTTCGATGGCACCATCCTGGTGACCACTTCCGATGTTCCGCTGCTGGATTCCGAAGCGCTCCAGGCGCTGCTCGAAGAACACAACCGCAAGCCACGCGCTGCCGTGACTGTGCTGACCTCCACTGCTGACAACCCGCACGGCTACGGCCGCATCGTTCGCAACGCCGACGGCGAAGTTCTGCGCATCGTGGAGGAAAAGGACGCCTCCGACGAGGAACGCGAGATCACCGAGGTCAACTCCGGTGTCTACGCATTTGATGCCGAGACCCTGGCAAACGCTCTCAAGCAGCTGGACACCAACAATGCCCAGGGCGAGCTCTACCTCACCGATGTCATCGGCATCGCCCGTGAGGCCGACCGCTCAGTGCGCGGTCACCGCCTCGCCGACGCCACCGTCGTCGCCGGTGTCAATGACCGCGTCCAGCTGGCTACCCTTGGCCGTGAGCTCAACCGTCGCACCTGCGAGGCAGCTATGCGCGGGGGCGCCACTATCGTCGATCCGGACACCACGTGGATTGACGTTGAGGTGGAAATCGGCCGCGACGTCACGATTCTGCCGGGCACGCAGCTGCACGGCAAGACCGTGATTGGCGACGGGGCCACCGTGGGACCGGACACGACGCTGACCAACATGGTCGTCGGCAAGCGCGCCAGCGTCGTACGTACACACGGTTCCGATTCGGAGATCGGCGAGGATGCGACGGTCGGACCGTTCACCTACATTCGCCCGAACACCAAACTCGGTGTCGGCGCGAAGCTCGGCGGCTTCGTAGAAGCGAAGAACGCGCAGATTGGAAACGGTTCGAAGGTTCCGCACCTGACCTACGTCGGCGATGCGGAGATTGGCGAGCACTCCAACATTGGTGCCTCCAGCGTGTTCGTGAACTACGACGGTGTCAACAAGCACCGCACTGTTATCGGCTCGCATGTTCGCACCGGCTCCGACACCATGTTCATCGCTCCGGTGACCGTGGGTGATGGTGCGTACTCAGGTGCAGGTACTGTTATTAAGGACGACGTTCCTCCGGGAGCATTGGCGGTCAGTGGTGGCCGTCAGCGCAACATCGAGGGATGGGTCGAGCGGAAGCGTCCAGGTACCGCTGCTGCTGAGGCAGCGCAGGCGGCGCAGGTAGCTGACAACGCTGACAACAACAAGGAAGACCAGGAAGGCTAGACGGCAGATGACCGGCCAGTGGATCGATAACCAAAAGAACCTCATGCTCTTCTCCGGAAGGGCACACCCGGAATTGGGCGAGGCAGTTGCCAAGGAGCTCGGCACAGAGCTGACTCCGATGACCGCTCGTGATTTTGCCAACGGTGAAATCTTCGTGCGCTACGAGGAATCCGTCCGCGGTTCCGATGCCTTCGTGCTGCAGGCGCACCCGGCACCGCTGAACAAGTGGCTCATCGAGCAGCTGATTATGATTGACGCGCTCAAGCGCGGTTCGGCCAAGCGCATCACCGCTATCCTGCCGTTCTTCCCATACGCCCGCCAGGACAAGAAGCACCGTGGCCGTGAGCCGATTTCCGCTCGCCTGGTCGCTGATCTGCTCAAGACCGCAGGCGCTGACCGCATCGTCTCCGTGGATCTCCACACCGACCAGATTCAGGGCTTCTTCGACGGCCCGGTCGATCACATGCACGCCATGCCGATTCTGTCGGAGTACATCAAGAAGAACTACTCCCTGAACAACCTGGTCGTGGTCTCCCCTGACGCCGGCCGTGTGAAGGTTTCCGAGAAGTGGGCCAACACCCTGGGCGACGCCCCGCTGGCCTTCATTCACAAGACCCGTTCCGTCGATGTCGCAAACCAGGTTGTCGCCAACCGCGTGGTCGGCGAGGTCTCCGGTAAGACCTGTCTGCTCATCGACGACATGATTGACACCGGCGGCACCATCGCCGGCGCTGTCAAGGTGCTGCGTGAGGCTGGCGCTGAGGATGTCATCATCGCTACCACGCACGGCGTCTTCTCCGCCCCAGCTCGCGAGCGCCTGTCGAAGTGCGGTGCCCGCGAGGTCATCACCACCGATACCTTGCCGCAGTCCACCGAGGGCTGGGACAACCTGACCGTCCTGCCAATCGCACCACTGCTGGCTAAGACGATCCACGAGATCTTCGAAAACGGTTCCGTCACCACTCTCTTCGAGGGCCAGGCATAAGCTCTTTCCGCTTGCCGACGGGCACCCCGCCGCGACCAGCAACCTAGTTTTGCTGGTGGTGGCGGGGTTTGCTGTTTGACCTGTTAGTCCACTACAATTTTTCCGGTAAGTCTCGGCGAGGGCGGCCACAGTAGGTGGTTGCCGTTATCGACGCGACGCTCGCAGCCCAACTTTTGCGCCCACGGTGGCATGGATGCGGCACGTGCTCGACTCGACGACTCAGTATCGAATCGTTTAGGAGTCCATTTTCATGGCAAAGCCCAACATCATCAAGATTGATGCTCGTAACCGCACCGAGTTCGGCAAGGGTGCCGCTCGCCGTGCCCGCGTTGCTGGCGACATCCCGGTTGTCATCTACGGCGCTGACCTGGATGCTCCGAAGCACATCCTCGTTGACACTCTGGATTTCCACGCTGTCATCCGTAACCACGGTGTCAACGCTGTTCTGGACGTCAACATCGAGGGCGAGTCCCAGCTGTCCATGGTTAAGGCTGTTGACCAGAACCCGCTGACTCTCGACATCGACCACGCTGACCTGCTCGCCATTCACCGTGACGAGAAGGTTGAGGTTGAGGTTCCGGTCGTTCCGACTGGCGAGCTCGCTCCGGGTGCCCTGCTCATGCAGGATGCCGAGACCATTCTGGTCAACGCACCGGTTCTGGCTATTCCGGAAGAGATCGAGGTCTCCGTCGAGGGTGCAGAGGTCGGCACCATGGTTCACGCCGGCGACGTTACCCTGCCAGAGGGCCTGGTCCTCACCGACGACGCTGACCTGCTCATCTTCAACATCGTCGAGCCGGAGGAGGAGCCGGCTGGTGACGTCGATGCCGACATCGAGGGCATGGGCGAGGCTGAGACCCCGGATGAGCCAGCTGAGGAATCCGCTGAGTAATGTAAGCGCTGAATAGCTCTAGCTGACTGAGCCAATACAGGCTTTCACGCTTAGCTAACAAAAAAGGGACGGACGCTCTTGTCCGTCCCTTTTTTGCACTCCCCAAAATCAAAAGATTGCTTACCGTGTGCCAAGATTGAACTCATGAACGCCTCCACCACGCCTCTACTTGTCGTGGGCCTCGGCAACCCTGGGCCCAAATATGAACTCACCCGCCATAACGTCGGACATCTGGTGCTAGATGAACTAGCTAGCCGGACTTCTCCGATGCCGTCGTCGTTTAGCGTGCACAAGAAGTCCAACGCTGAGATTGTGCAGACTCGGTTTAAAACCTCCGATGGTGGCGAGCGACAGGTGATCCTGGCTAAACCCCGGACGTACATGAATCTGTCGGGTGGGCCGGTCGCGGCGCTGGCGAAGTTCTTCAACATCGCACCTACCGACGTCGTGGTGGTCCACGATGAGCTGGATCTGGACCCGGGCGTGGTCCGCCTCAAACGTGGCGGTGGCGAGAATGGCCACAATGGGCTGCGTTCGACCTCGAAGTCATTGGGCACGAAGGACTACATGCGCGTGCGCATTGGCATTGGTCGTCCTCCGGGCCGCCAGGATCCAGCTGATTATGTGCTGCGCAACTTCAATGCCAAGGAGCGCGAGGAACTCGCTTTCACCCTGCCCACCGCGGCGGAGGCAGTGGAGCTAATCGCCAGCCACGGGCTGGAAATTGCTCAGAACCAGGTGCACGGGCGGTAGCAGATAGAGGCAAATGGCAGCAACGAGCCCCCTTCCCTCCCAACTTTCACTGGGATGAGAAAAGGGGGCTATTTTCGCGTTCCCGGGAGCTTCATTCTTTACAGCTCGTCGGTGTTCGTGCTGCTCGGCGTTTTCGTCGGCGGTTTCGCTCTGTCCACCGAGCGCCTGGCGGTGGGATTCGGGAAGCTGCGGCAGGGCGCCCGTGAGGGCATCAACCAGGTGATGAGGATCAGGCGCCCGGGGAGCTCCCCGTCCGGCACGCCCACGACTCGGCGTAGCGACCGCCCTTCGCCAGCAATTCATCGTGCGTACCCCGTTCTGCGACCGTCCCGTCCTCTGACAGCACGACGATGAGGTCGGCATCGCGGACGGTGTGCAGGCGATGGGCGACGACGATCACGGTGTGATCGCCGCGCAACGCCTCCATCGTGCCGACGATCGCCCGCTCAGTGGCCGCATCCAGCGAGGATGTCGGCTCGTCGAGAAGCACCACCGGGGAATCCTTCAAAAGCGCCCGGGCGATGGCGAGGCGCTGCCGCTCGCCTCCCGACAGCAGCGTCCCCTCCTCCCCCACCGGGGTATCCCACCCGGAAGGCAGCAGCTCCACGATGCGGTCCACCCCGGAACGCCGGGCGGCCTCGCGCAAGCGGTCCCCGTCACCGGGCCCGGAACCGAATTCGGGGTCGGCGAAGACCACGTTGTCCCGCACGGACGCGTCGAAAAGGAACGTCTCCTGGAACACCGGGGTCACCAGCGAGTTCACGCCGTCGGTGCCGATCCGAGGCAAGGGCACCCCGCCGATGAGGATCTCCCCCGAGTCCGGATCATGAAAACGCGACAGCAGCCGCATGACCGTCGTCTTGCCCGCCCCCGACGGTCCTACTACGGCAACCAGCGCTCCCTGAGGTGCACGGAAGCTGACGCCGTCGAGAACCTTCTTATCCCCGTACCCGAAGCTCACGCCGCGGAACTCCACGTCATGCCCGTCGGGCGGCTCCGGTGCGGCAGGTTCGGGAAGGGCGGGGATTGCCCGCAGGTCACGCAACGCAGCCAACGTGTTGCGGCCCGCACCGAAACCGCCGGACAACGCTCCCGCCGTGGTGATCGGTCCGGTGAACTGGACGACCACGATGAGCATTGGCGCCAAATGCGCCGGCGCCATCCCGCCCGTCGCGGCGACTGCCACGGCGACGATTACCGCCGCCGTGAACACCGCATGGACGACCGAACTCAACCGTCCGATGGCCGCCCCCTGCGTCGACGTCGCCTTCGCGAACGCATCGTGTTGGGCCCGGATTGCCTCATCCACCATCGCGTCCGCCGCCGAACCGTCGCTCGCGGCGCGAATCGCCTGCTGGCAGCGGGTGAACTCGATCAGCCTGCCGGAGACGGCAGCGACGGCGTCAGCATGCGCTTCGTCCGACTCCCCGCCGACCCGGCCAATGGCCCGGTAGGCGAAGAAGAGCACCGGCGCCGACGCGACGAGAACCAAACCGACGCGCCAATCCACCGCCAGAATTCCGAAGGCGATGACGGTCGGCGCAACCACCGCGGCGATGACGGGCCGCAGGATCACGTGCGGCACGGACGCCGCGAACGCGATACCCGACGACGCCATCTCCGAAAAGCGGCCGGCCGTGGACTTGGTGACGTACCCGAGTGGCAACGTCAGCACCCGTTCGCCCAGGGAACGCAGCAGGGACGACAGCACCGCTGCGGAATTCGCCCTGCCGACCGTCCCCGCGGCGAGGGACAGCACCGCATGGGCGGCCGCGAGGCCGGCGATGACGCCGGTGAAACGCCACGCCGTCGCATCATCTCCCTCGGCCAGAGCCGACAGCAGCGGCAGCAGCGCGACGAACGCCGCTCCCTGGGCCAGCGCGGCAAGCGCGGCCAACGCAATGAGCCACGCCAGCGTCATTCTCGAGCGCCGATCTGTCATCGACCACAAGTCCCGAATCATCGGTTCCCCGCCTTTTCATCGTCTGATTCAGTGCCCCGCGGGGCGGATGGTTCGTCGTCGAGCGCGAACGCGCGCCACAAATCCCGGTAGCGGCCACCGCGCGCAAGCAACTCGTCGTGGGTACCCGCCTCCGCGACCGCTCCCCCATCGAGAACGAGGATGCGGTCGGCGTTGCGGATCGTGCTCAACCTGTGCGCGATCACAATCACCGTCCGCGAACGGGCCAAACGCTCGATTGCGGACTGGATGAGGGCCTCGGAAGCCGGATCCGCGTAAGCGGTTGCCTCGTCGAAGATGAGCACCGGCGCGTCCGTGACGATCGACCTCGCGATGGCCACGCGCTGCGCCTCACCACCGGAAAAGGTCACGTCGACGTTGACCACCGAATCCAGACGCTTCGGCAGCGCCGCGATGACCGCATCGAGGTTCGCGAGCTTCGCGGCCGCCATGATTTCGCCGTCGGTGGCGTCTCTCCTGGCCAGCCGGATGTTCTCCCGCAACGGCAGCGTGAGCAACTGCGGATCTTGGAACACCACCGACACCGAGCGGTGCACGTCGCGCACGGCAATGTCGCGAAGATCGGCGCCGCCCAGCAGCACCGAGCCTTCAACGGGGTCGTGGAAACGCGCCAACAGCCGGGCGACGGTGGACTTTCCGGAACCGGAGGACCCCACCAGCGCAGTGAGGGTCCCCGGTTCGAACGTCGCGGACATCCCGTCGAGGACCCGCGGCCCATCGCCGTAGGAGAAGACCAGGTTCCGGACCTCGAGCGCGCCTCCGCGCACGGGCACCGGATCGGCGGGCTCGGCGATCGGCGGCGTGCCCAGCACCTCCGCGATGGATTTCAGGGCGGCAATCCCCGCGATGATGGGTTCGGAGTTCATGGCTACCCGCACGATCGCCGCGGAGAGTCCAAGGCCGAGAACCAGCCCGGCGACGAGACCTTCCGGTGTGCCGCCCGCGGCGTCCCTCAGAGCGAGGCCGGCGCCGCACACCACTGCGAGGACCGTGATCGGAGACGTCACCACGTCGATGAGCCCAAGATAGATGTTCGACTGCCGGGACCAGGCGGACCACGCGCGGACGAACGACGACGCCGCGGCATCGTAGCGGCCCGAGCCCTGGTTGGCGCGTCCGAAGGACTTCATCACCGGGATGCCGCGCACCAACTCGATGACCGCGGCCGTCACTCCTTCGGAGGCTCGCTCGTAGTCGCGCTGAAGGCCGGCGCCACGCGACATCATTACGCCCATCAGGGCGAAGGTGACCAGCACCGGGACGACCGCCACCGCCGCGATTCGCCAATCCACCGCGACGAGCGCGATGAGGGAAAGCAGGGGAACCAGCACCGCCACCACGGTCTCACCGACGGTGTGGCCCATGAGCTGGTGGACAGCCGCGACGTCCTTCTCAACCGACCCGATGATTCCCGACGAGCGCCGGGCGTCTAGCCAGCCCAGCGGCAACTTCCGGATTTGGGCGACCAGCCGGCGCCGGAGGTGGAGCTGCAGGTCGTTATCCGCCCGGTGCGAGAGCATGCCGGCGGCGCCGTCCGCGGCCATGCGCACCGTTGCGGCGACGACGATGACAGCCACGGCCAACCACGTCCGATGCTCCGGGGCCTCCGGGTACGTCATCGCGATGTCGATGATGCCGACCAGCGAAGCGACGGTAGCCACCGACGACAGTACGGATAACGCGACCACCGCACGCATCCGGGTCCGGATCGGGGCGAGCAGCGACCACGGGCCTACGGTCCCGTCCACGGCGCTCACTTGCCCGCCTCCCCGATCGCGCTTTTCTTCGTGAGAGTGCAGAAGTACACCATGCCGGCGTGTGAGGCTCCGCCCAGCTTCAGCCCGTTGGCTTCGGCGAGGTCCTCGAGCTCGCTGCCCCGGAACACCCGGTGGCCCATCTTCGCCATGACGGCCATGTCGACCCGCTCGTTCACGTCGGGATCCTCGGCGAACGTCTGCACGTAAGCGATGCCGCCGTCGGCGAGCAGCCTGGCGACCCTGCCGAGCGCGGCACCTGCATCCTTCATTTGGTGGAGCGCGCCGCACACCCAGATTTCATCGGTCCTGCCGGGCTCTCCCGCGAGCGGCGCGAGGACGTCGGCGACGTGGAATTCCGTCCGGGCCCCGAGCCCGTCGACGGCGGCGGCGTCCATCGGTTCACGCGCATAGCGGCTGAGGAACCTCGGCTGGACCTTGTCCTGGTAGGCCGCGAGGAGTCTGCGGTTGTTCTGGACGATCTGGGCAATCGACTTCATCTGGTTCTGTCTCCGGGGTGTGTGGGCCGCGTCCGCGCGGCCGTTTCGGGTTAGGTGCTCGGGTTCGCGGGCCGTCGTCGGCGGCGATGCCCCCGTGGACGTGCCCGTCATGCAGACTCCCCCGGCCTCGTTTTCACGGCGATGCCCCACGCCGCGAGCACGGCGATGCCTAAGAACCAGGCCGCGCAGACCACCAGACCCGCAGCCCCGGTGCCGTTGACGGCCTCGCCGGCCGCGGATACGGGGGTGTGCCCGGCGATTCCGCGCAGGAGAGGACGGAAGTGGTCGGCGGGCATGAGCACCGTGTTGACGAACATCGCAACGATGATTAACGGGATGAGGGCCACGGAGCCCTGGGGGCTGGTGATGGAGAACGCGATGTACGTGCCGGTGCATGCGGCCGCCGCGGCAACCATCGCGCCGGTCATCGCGATCCTCCACCACCAGGACGCCTCAGGGGGGCTGTCGGAAAGCAAGGCGGCCACCGCCGCGACGACGGCCGTCATCGCCATGATCCGGATGAACTCGGCGATGATCCGTGCGGCCGGCACGGCCGCGTACGGCGCCGGCATGGTGATTAACCGCTCGTGGAGGCCATTGCTGCGTTCAACGAACACGGTGGACGATCCCGTGATGGCCAGGATGAACGCCCACGCCGTCACGACCAGGATGACCGCGTTCGGGAGTTCGAACTCTCCGGTGAGCTGCCTGACCAGGCCACCGAACATGCGGTTGACGATGAACAGGTACACGAGCGGAGCAATGAACGTCATGAACCAGAAGTCGGGGCGCCGCAGCCAAATGTGGGCGATGCGCCGCAGATGCACGAAGATGGGGCCGATCATGATTCGCTCCTCGAGGTGAACCGGCGGATGAACAGGACGATTCCGGCGACCGTCGCGACACCGAGCCACAGGGCGGCCTCTTCCCCGGCGCGATCCGGGAAGGCGTCCGGGGACGCCGCCCTAATCACCTCGATCACCGGCGAAAAAGGCATGTGGCGCACGACGTCGCGAAGGGAGCCGTCCAAAGCGGTCGCCGGAATGAACGCGGTGGAGAACATGAGCAGCAGCATTTCCAGCGCCTGGATCGATGAGGCCGTCGACACCGGGGCGGGCACCATCAGGATCACCCCGTCCGTGACCAGGGACAGGACCGCCGCGGCGAGCAGCGACCACAGGACAGTCCACGCGACGTCACCGATAGCCATGTCGAGGCCGCAGGACCACGCGACGACCAGCAGCGCCGCGATCGACGCGGACATCCGCAGCACATCGGTGGCGAGCCTGCCGGCGACATAGCCGCCTGTGGCCCCGGGCAACACGCGCACGCGGTCAACGAGCCCGGACTCGACGTCCTGTCCCACTGCCATCGCCGACGCCGCGGCGGTGAACATCGCCGCCTGGAACAGGCAGCCGCCGAGCACGAAACGCAGGTACCCGAAGCCGGATTGCCCCGCCGAGTACCCAAACACCGCGTACAGGCACAGCAGGAAGAGCGGCGGAACTACGAACATGGAGATCAGCGACGCGGTGTTGCGTCGCAACAGCAGCAGATCCCGGCGGAGAAACGCCGCGACCGACGTCGCACTCATCGCGCCGCACCCCCTGCGTTCATCGATATGAACACCTCGTTGAGGGTGGGCGGCGACACGCTCAGCGAATCCGGCGACGCTTCCGAGGCCTCCATCGCCTGCGCCACCGCCTCGAGGACCCGCGGTCCGGGGTCGACGTCGAGGGACACCGACTTCCCCGCGACGCGGGCGCCGTCCAGGCACGTTCCCCCGAGGCAGCGGGCGAACGCCTCCGCCTCGGCGGCGGTGGCAAAGGACACGCGGAGCACGTGCGACCCGAAGTCGCGGCGCAATTCCTCCGGCGTTCCGCTGGCGACGATGCGGCGATCCTTGAGCAGATGGACGTGGTCTGCCAGCGCCTCCGCCTCTTCCAGGTACTGGGTGGTCAGCACCAGGGTCATTCCGTCGTCCCGCAGTTGCCGGATGAAGCCCCACAGCTCTTCGCGGCTGACCGGGTCCAGCCCCGTCGTGGGTTCGTCGAGGAACAGCAGCCTGGGCACGACGCACAGCGACGCGGCGATGTCGAGGCGGCGCCGCATGCCACCCGAATAGGCCGACGCCAGCGTCGAGGCACTGTCCGCGAGCGAGAATTGCGCGAGCAGTTCCGTCGCGCGGGCGGCCGCGGCGGCGCGGTCGAGTCCGCGCAGCCGCCCGAAGAACTCCAGGTTCTCCCGGCCGGTGAGGTTCTCGTCGATCGCCGCGAATTGGCCGGTGGTGGCAATGTCAGCGCGCACGCCCGCCGGGTCCTCTTTCACATCGCGCGAGAAGATGCTCACCTCGCCGGAGTCGGCGGTGATGAGCGTCGACAGGATTCGGATGAGGGTGGTCTTGCCTGCACCGTTGTGGCCGAGGAACGACACGATCGCCCCGGTGGGCACGGTGAAACTCACGCCGTCGAGCACATGCTTGCGCATCCGGGCACCGCGCTTTCCCTTGCGGCCGCCGTCCGGCGGGGCACCTGCCCCGCCTTCGGGCGGGGTGCCCGCTTTGCCCGCAATCGGGTAGCTCTTCGTGAGGTCGCGGACGACAATCGCCGCACCTCGTTCAGCTTGATCCGTCATCGTTTCCCCTTTCCTTTGGTATCGCAGTGGGCCGCTGTCGGCAGCGGCCCCGTGGTCGGGTTGTCATGCGGCACCTCGATATGGATGCCCGCATCGCGGGCGAAGGCGAGGACCGGTTCGAGGAGCCGGGGGTGGCCGACGAGATCCCGGCACCCCGGCGCGACCGGCTTCCCCGCGACCGCCACAACGGTGGCGGCAGCAATCGCCGCGGTCATTTTGTAGGAACCCGGGCCGGTCGCCCGGACGACGGTCGTTTCGGCCGGTGCCTGGTCACGGCCTCGAACCACCTCGGGGGATCGGCGACCACCTCGGAAACCGGCAGCAACACCTGGTCGTAACCACGAAAAAGGGCGTAGACGTGGAAGCCGATCAGCGAAAGGTTGTGGGTCAAAGGTAGCCACGTGAGCATCTTGTTCTCGTACCGGTGTGCGTGGCGTGGGATCGTCGCGTGCAGACCGTTCAGCACGGACTCGTTGGTTACGATGACGCCCTTTGGCGATCCCGTGGAGCCGGACGAAAACTGGATAAGGGCTTCGCCGGCCGTCCCACCTCGCACCGGGAACGCGGGGACCGCCCCGGAGCCATCCCCGGAATCCACGTCCCCCGCCTGAGAGAAGTCCGATTCAGCATCACCCGGCATCGCCGCACCCGGTTCCGCGGCAGCGTCATTGACGATGGACACGTCGAGCAGCCGGTCCTCGCCCACGACCACGGCACCGTTTGCGCCGGTGAGCAGCGTGTGACTGCGTTCGTCGACCAGGATCGGGGCCCCGGGCATCATGTCCGAGAGCGTCCGCACCCTGTCGACGTCAACCGGGCCCGCCACCGCCTCCGCATGGACCCGGCCATACGGGACGAAGACGTCCCGCCGATTCTCGACGAAGGTGATCCCCTTTTTCGTCTCATCGGCCTTGTCCCGAAGCACGTCGCTGATGGTCCGGATCGTGTTCATTGGTACCTCTTTCGGTTGTCGGCGCCATGCCGGTGCCGGGCGGACCGGGCCGCATGGCGTGACCCGGCGGATGTGTCTGAAGGGTGGAAAGGGTGAAGAAACTGGGTGGGGCGCGTCTCCGCACAAGCTCGGAACCGCTCGTGGGCCCGGGACCCGCCGGTTCCGGGTGCCCGTCAAGTCACTGCGGACACCAGGGCGGCGACGAAGGCCGCGGCGGACGCTGCGGCCGCGAACCCGTCACGCACTCGCCAGGGGTGATTGGTGCGGAAGGTGCGCCACGGATGGCGGCCGAAGTTGCGCATCGCCAGGGTCAGGGACAGCTTTTCGGCGCAGCGCACGGCGCTGACGAACAGGGGAAAGGCGATGCGCGCGGGCGTCGTCGCGCGGATGAAGCCGGAGCGGAAAGACTGCTCCGGTCGCATCGAGCGCAATCTAATCGCCCATGTCAGCTGGGGGATTTCGCTGCGCAGGAACGCCGCGATGCTCACCCCGGCAATCGCTATGGTGCACCATGTGTAGGGCACCCGGAGGCGTTGCACCATGGCGTCGAAAAGCTCCTCGACGCGCATGCACGCGGAGACCAGGACCGTCCCCGCGAACACGGCCGTCAGCAGCAGTCCGTGATGGATGCCGTGGCGGACGGCCTCCGCCGGATCCCCACCTCCGTAGAACTCGGAGCGCCACCCGAGCAGGCCGAAGAACACCCCGATTAACAGGACGAGAAGGACCTTCCCCGCCGTCGCCCGAACGTCGCGTTCCGCGATCGCAGCGAGTGCGAGGAACGCCACCCCAGTCAGCGCGAGAACGGCGTCTCCGCCGGAGAGCAGCCCGGCGACGAGGACGAGCATCACCGCCGCGACGATCGTGATGGCGTTCAACCCCGCGCGCCTCCGAGCGGCGGATCCACCGGTCCAGGGGCTTTCGTCCCCGGACGTCCGTGCGCCGGCGGCGGGCAGTGCGCGATCCCGCCGGGACGACTCCGGGGCAGCCGGCACGGCGGCCGCGGGACCGGACCAGGCGACCTTCCCTTCGGCGACGATGCTCGCCCGATCCGCCCACGTTCGCGCGACACGGCGGTCGTGGCACGTGAACACAACGGTTCCGCCGGCCCCGGCGTATTCCGCTAGGGCATCCAGTACGATGCGCGAGCTCGGCGAATCCAGGTGCGCCAACGGCTCGTCGAGAAGCAGCAAACGGCGATTGGCTGCCACCGCCAGGAAGATGCCCAACCGTCTTTTCTGTCCGCCCGACAGGACGAACGGCGAGACGGGGTCAAGTGCCCGGGGGCACAGGGCTTCCCGCAGTTTCCGCAGCTCATCGGTGCCGAGTGGCCCGTGCGGGTCCGTGCCGGCCAGCGCG
This sequence comes from Corynebacterium sp. 212_CJEI, assembly GCF_001055915.1. NCBI lineage: Bacteria > Bacillati > Actinomycetota > Actinomycetes > Mycobacteriales > Corynebacteriaceae > Corynebacterium > Corynebacterium sp. 212_CJEI. Next base: position 23,708 of record NZ_JVPT01000047.1, read on the forward strand.
GAGTCGATTTCCGCGGCGACGGTCGCGCGGGTGAACTGGTGCTCGGGGTTCTGGAACGCCAACGACGCGAAGGCGTCGGGAGCGCGCCGGGCTGGCTCGCCGTCGATCCGGATGTCCGCTCCCGCCTTCATCTGGCCCGACAGCACCGCCAGCAAGGTGGACTTACCAGCTCCGTTGGTGCCGACCAGGGCATGGATCTCGCCCCGTTCCAGTGTCAGCTCGGCCCCGTTCAGGATCCGCTCCCTGCCCCGGGTCACATGGGCTCCGGTCAAGGCCAGCAGTGGAACGGCATCCGCCTCCGATTCCAAATCGGGACGGTCCGGTGCCCCCGTGCCCGGCGTACTGGCGTCCGGCGCTCCGGCGGTCGCGGCCGACGTCGCAATGCCCTTCACCGCGATGCCCTCCGGCGCTCCGTGCGCGGCGACGCTCCCGTCCGCATCGAGGATTGTCACCGTGTCAACCCACCCGTCGAACGGACGGAGGTCGTGCTCGATGAGCAGGATGACGCGCCCCGGGGCCCGCAAATCACGGATGGCGGCGAACAGCGCCCGCCGACCGTCCTCGTCGACGTGGGCCGCGGGCTCGTCGAAGATCATGACCTCCGGCGCCCTGGCCACCGCACCGGCGATGGCCATCCGCTGGCGTTGCCCACCCGACAAAGCCCACGGATCCTTCTCCGCGAGCTCTGACAGCCCGAGCTCCGATAGGGCCTCGGCTGATCGCTTGGCGACGATGTCGGCTTCCACGAGGGAAAACTCGAGGGCCATGGACGCGTCATCGACGACTCGGAGCGTGAGCACCTGCGTCGCCGGATCTTGCCCGACGAAGGTGACCCGGTCCCCGTCCACGGGGCGTTCGGTGCCGTCGGCATCGACGATGTGCACGAATCCGGCATGGTCGATGGGGATGTGCGAGGGGATCAGTCCAGCGATAAGGTGGGCCAGGCTCGTCTTTCCGCATCCCACGGGTCCCGTGATGGCGTTAATCGTGCCGAAATCGAAGGAGAGATCCACCATGTCGGGTGCCCATCGCCCATCGGCGTGCCGCACGCCCGCACCACTAACCCGTAACCGGGCCGGGGCCGTCCCGCGTGTCGCACCGGCGCACGCGGGTGCTCCGCCGGTCACCGGGTGACCCCGCGGCTGCGAAGCCCCTTTGCGACGGCAAAGCCCAGGACCAAAAACACCAGGCTCGATGCCAAGGCTACGGCGAAGCTGATCAGGGTCATGGGCGTGGTCGGCGAGTCGACGCCGACTGCGCGCGGGGCCATCGTTCCCATCAGCGCGGAGAACAATATCGCCGATGCTACGAACTGGGGACGCGTCCACCGCCGGTACAGGGTGATCATGAACGGAAGCTCGATGAGTAATCCTTCCATAATCAGCGCCCCGATTGCGGCGACGCCGAACGGGGTGGTCGCTGCGGACACGACGCCCATGGCAAGGCACGCGATAAGGCTCGCGCCAGGCTTGCGGACGACGATGAGGGGAACAACGCACGGCAGGAACCACAACCCGAGCGTCGCCGCGACGAGATAAACGTGGGCGATGCCAGCGAACACCTGCAGGTAAGTCAGGGGCACGACGATGAGAGACCCCGCGACGCCGATTGCGGCGGCGACGAGCATGTCGCGGGTGGATGGTCGGCCACCCGCTGCGACCGGTGCGACGTGCACCAACCGCCCGTCACCCGTCCCGTCTGGGCCCGCGTCCCCGGCTTCCCCTCCGGAGAGGGGTTCTCCGGTCGATCCACGTTTTCCGTTCATCGTCGCCGCCTCGCTTCCGTTGCCGATTCCCAATCGGGAACACCACCTGAAACAGTATTAGGTTAGGCAATGCTTATCGACTTACGCCAGGCTCAATTTGCTGACCTTACCCCCGCCCCCCCGTTACCGTGATGGTGCCCCCTCACGGGGCGCGGTCACCGGGCCCGGCATGGCTTATCTGCGTGAACATTTCCATAATCCGGAGTGTTGCCGCCGGACACCGGGGACAACCGCTGACAGCTAATAGGGACACGGACCAAACAGAGGTCTCGTCGTAGCGTGGGTGCCTGCAACGGATGTCCAAGACACCGGCGACCAGCCGCAACAGAAGGACACCACCATGGAACCGTCCAGAACACCCGAAATCATCATCGGCCTCGACGTCGGCAAAACCGGCCACCATGCCTGCGCGCTGACCAACACCGGCGAGAGAATTTACGACAAACCACTGCCCCAAGACGAAGCCGCACGGCGCGAAATCTTCGCGTCCATGCAAGCCCACGGCAGCGTTCTCATGGTCGTCAATCAACCCAACACGATCGGCGCCCTGCCCATCGCCGTGGCCCGCGACTGCGGTTGCACGGTCGGAGACCTCCCCGACCTAGCCATGCGAAAAGCAGCCGACCTCTACCCTGGACGATCAAAAACCGCCGCCGGGATGCATTCATCATCGCCGACACCGCCCGCACCATGCCGCACACACTGCGGGCAGTCGACCGCGACGACGAGACACTAGTAGCGCTGAAGATGCTCGCCGGATTCCACGACGACATCGTCAAAGACGCCACCCGAACGAAAAACCGCCTTCGCAGCGTGCTCACACAGATTCACCCCGCACTCGAGCGCGTCTTTGCAGGCGAGATTCTCTCGCGCACGCTGGTGCTGGACTCGCTCATCCACTACGAAGGTCCGACAAAACTGGCCGCCGCAGGTCGAGGCCGGGTCCTGAAGTGGATGCGCAACCGCGCCAAGAAGGACCCTGTTGCCCTCGCAATTTTCGCCGCCCTTGCCGAGCAAACTGTCACGGTACCCGGCATGGCGGCAGCAGAATTGGTCATTCCCCAGCTGGCGGCGAACATCGAAGCGCTTCAAGCACAGCGCGACACGATCGCCGGACATGGCTCGGAGATGCTCGAATCGTTCCCTCTTGCCCAGGTCTTGATGTCGATGCCCGGCGTAGGCATCAAGACCGCCTCTAACATCTTGTTGTCCATCGGCGATTGCCAGGACTTCGCCGACGCCGCGCACTTGGCCGCTTACGCCGGCATCGCGCCGACCACCCGGCAGTCGGGTACGTCGATCCGCGGCGAGTTTCCCACCAGGGCCGGCAATAAACAGTTGAAAACGCGATGTTTCGATCGGCGTGGATCGCGTCGAACTGCCATCCCGCATCGCGCGACTACTACCCGCGTAAACGGGCTGAAGGACAGAAGCACAATGCCACGGTGATGTGCCTTGCCCGGCGGCGCTACAACGTCATTTATGCCCTGTTGACTCGGCGTAAGCTCTCCCGAGAAATCCCTGCTAGAAACATCGCCACGGCTGCGTAGGCCGCTGGGCTAATCACCGCCGACCCGCATGATACGGCCCGGCGATCAGTCATGGCTACCCCCCATACGATGTACGTGAAAGTCCCGCCTGACTATTGACAATCCACATAGGGACACCCCCCTGGGGTTAACGCCATGACTAGATCTGACGTGACCTTCCCCTCTGGAGATGGATCCTGCGCCGCGTGGCTGTACGTCCCCGACGACGCCCCTGCCCCGGGGCCGATCATCGTGATGGCCCACGGTCTCGGCGGGGTACGCCAGATGCGCCTCGATGCCTTCGCCGAGCGTTTCAGCGCCGCCGGCTACCGCTGCCTGGTGTTCGACTACAGGCACTTCGGTGCGAGCGCCGGGGAGCCCCGTCAGCTCCTGTCGGTGCGGCGTCAGCTCGAGGACTGGAACTCCGCGATCACCCATGCGCGGGGCCTCGACGGGGTCGACCGCCCTGATGACGGCGCCCGACTGCGTGGCGGGCATCGAAGCAATTGTGCCCGCCGGAGATGACATCCGCTCGGACATCACGGCACGATTCGGGTTGGATATTCTGCGCTATTTCCCGGGACGACACGCCCGCAAGATCCAGTCCCCGGCGCACTTCGCGGTCTGCGAGAACGACACGCTGGCCCCGCCGGGCCCCACCCTGCGGCATGTGCGGAAGGCCCCGAAGGGCGAAGTGCGAATGCAGCCCGGCGGGCACTTCGACATCTACGTCGGCGATGCCTTCGAGCACAACGTCGCCGAACAGCTGGCCTTTCTCGCACGGCACGTCCCGACTGCCGTCAACGAGCGGTGAGCCGCACCGCAGGCTGGCTTTCCCCAAGGATCAGACGCCCCTGATCTACGAATATGTGTACTCCGCACTCCCGGGTCATGCGCGGAGAACGAACTCCTCGACGTCGCCGTCGGAGATGCGGACGACGTCGGCCATGGTCTTGTCCATGTCGATCATAAAGCCCTGCCACCCGGCGCGCCGAGCCTCCGGGCCGAGAGGCTTCCGGGGGGACGAACATTTCCGCGGTTTGCAGGTCGCGGGGCAGGAAGTAGATGCTGGCCTGCCCGACCTCATTGACCAGGACGACGTAGAGGCTGAAGTAGATGCCCGCTTCCATGCGTTCACGCTGCGAGCCCCATGCGGCACCGAGGATCGTGCCGGTGATGGTGTCCGGCAGTTCCCCCTTGATCCGCTTCGACTTCACCTGAGCCAGGTAGCCGCAGAAGTCGCAGACGAGATCGGCACATTTGAAGTTCGGGGGCAGGAGTTTGAACGACTTGTCGGTGCGCTTGCACCCCGGGCAACGGGCATGCTTGGCGACGAGTTCTTCTCCCGCCGTGCCGAGTTTCTGCTTCGTCGTGGCCATGTCATGTTCCTCCTCAACGGTGCGCGCTCTTCTGCGCGCGTGCGTCGGCCCGTGGCCCAGCCTCCGATGCCGGGACATCCTGCCCCCATCTTGCTAGATTCTGGGTCAAGACCACTTGAACGAAGGAACGGTGCCATGACCACCTCGGCGGAATTGCGCGAGGTCTCGGCCGCACATGGGCTCACATGGCCCGAGGAGTACTTGACGATCGCCGACGACGGCATGGTGGGCATGTCCCCCACCGGCGACGAAGTCCCGCTGCTGCACTTCAGCACGAACTTCGAGCTGCTCGGGGCCAAGGACATCGCCCGCCGATTGGAGATGTTTGCGGAGCCGGACGATTTCCGGAACATCGATCCCGCCGAGGGCCTGTTGCCCTTCGGGATGGAGCCCGGCGGCAACCTCTATTGCTTCCGCACCGGGGCCGCCGGCGCGGGTCCGGTCCCCGTGGTTCTGCTGCAGAACGATGAGCAGGAGGATGAGCGTCTCGCGCCGGATCTCGCCGGGTTCATTTTCGCGGAGATGGTCGTCGCTTCCGCCGAGTTCTACGACGACGATTACCTGGGTGAGGGCGAGCCCCGTCGTAACGCGGAAGCCTGGCTCCAGTCGCACGAGCCCTACCTGGGGCAGGAGCAGGCCGCGGCGCTCCGCGAACTCTTCGCGCGTCCGCTGATCGTGCGTGACGACGACTCGATGGGGTTCCTCGAATTCTCGGAGGTGGATGAGCTGGTGGACCCGGTTCTGCGGTATCCGGAGCGCCACGAGCCGATTCAGCTCTGGGAGCGCGGGTAGCTCCACCTCCACCGGCCGGTGCGTGCGACTCCCCGACGGTGGCGTTACGCCTCGAGCACGTAGCGCAGGATCTCCACGACCTGGTCGGTGGTCGTGCACCACGCCTGGGCGGCGGCGTCGACTTCCTTGAGCGGGTGGACGATGTCCTCGCCGTGAAGCGTGACGTACGGCTTGTCCAGGGCCGCGCAGTAGCCGGCGTCGAAGGCGGCGTTCCACTGCTTGTACTGGTCGCCGAAGCGCACGACGACCATGTCGGCCTTCTCGATCAGCGTGCGGGTCCGGATGGAGTTGACCTTCGACGACTGGTGGTCGCGCCAGAACCCGGCGGGCGCCTCTCCCAAGTGGTCGCCGGCGGCATCGCTGGCGTCGTGATCGGTGACCGGCGCCGTGAAGACCACGTCCAGTCCGGCGGCCTCGACGCCGCGCTGGATTTCCTCACGTCAATCGGTGTGGATCTCGCCGGAAAGGTACACGTTGAAGCTCATGGCCGATTACTCCTTCACTGAAACTTGGATGTGCCCCCGCACCTCCCCCGTTCATCGGCGCACCATACCCGAGTGGCCCTCATTGATCGCGTTCAGCGGCGGTTGCGCAGTCGGGACGTGAGAGCGCCGAGGAGACTCGCGCCGTGGCCCGAGGAGTATCTGGTCCTCTCCGAGGCTGCCGACCGTTTCGCCGAGTTCGGGATCTTCGTCCGACGGCGATTCCGAAGACCTGCGCCTGGCCCCGGATCTGGCGGGCTTCGTTTTCGCCGAGATGATCGAGTCGGCCGCCGAGTTCGACGACGTCGACGAAGTCGTCGACCCGGCGCTCCGGTACCCGGCGCGCAACGAGCCCATCCAGCTTTGGGATCGAAGCAACTGGCATCAGGGCCGATCGCGGCTTCGCCGTTTGCCGCGCAACTGAGGGCGGAGGTGTTTCTCGGCGCGGCGAACCCGAATCCGATCAACTTGTCGACGTACGAGCTGATCATATTGCCCGCGTGCGCCCGCCGGTTCCCGCGCACGATGCCCAAGTACGCCGAAGCTGACGGTGGCAATCGTCGACGCGCACAGGCCATGCGGGGGCGTGCCATCCCCGACGCTTTACGACGTCCCGTCGCCACGCAAACGGCCGACACCCGGGTCGGCCACCGGCCCCGGGGCCCGGCCCACCACCCGCCGGCTCATGCCGGCGCCCTGGACCGCCACCGGCGGGGCCCGGGACCGCTATCCGCTGACGCTCTGCGCCTCGCCGATCCCCCACGTCGCCGCTTCCCGCCACTGCTCCGCGATGCGGGCGAAGGGCCCATCGGCCTTCTCCAACTCATCGATGGGGCCAGCTTCCACCACCCGCCCCGATTCCATGACGATGACGCGATCGGCGATCTCCACCATCGCGGGGCGGTGGGCGACGACCACTGTCGTGTACGAGCCACGCAGCCCAGACAGGGCATCGGTCACCGTCCGCTCATTGCGCCCGTCCAGGGCCGAGGTGCCTTCGTCGACAAGCAGGATCGATGCCGGCTTGGCGAGGGCGCGGGCCAGGCCCAGCCGCTGCCGCTCGCCCCCGGACAGCCGATTGCCCAGCTCGCCGACGGGAGTGTCCCAGCCATCGGGCAAGCGCTCGATCGCCTCGGCCAGGCCGCAATTGACGGCGATCGCATCCAATTCCGGCTGCGTCAGATCCGGGTTCACGGCGAGCAGGTTGTTGCGAATCGACCCCGTGTGCAGGACGGTGCGCTGGAACACCATCGCGGCGCGGCCGCGCAGGTCACCGGGGGAAGCCGGTTTCCCGTCAACGTCGACCGTGCCCACGCCGGGAACCGTCAGCCCGGCCAGCAGCGACACCAGCGTCGACTTGCCGCTGCCGGACGGGCCGACGACGGCCGTGATCGTGCCCGGCGCGAAGTCCACGTCGATGCCGTCGAGCCCCGTCGTGCCGTCGGGGAACGTGACATCGACGCCCCGGACCTCCACCGTGGCGGGGCCCTCGCCCGGGCCGCCGGCGCGGACCCGCTCGACTTCCATCAGCTCGCGCACTTCGGACAGGGAGCGCCGCAGCTCGACGACGGCCCCCACCGATCCCGCCTGAACGTTGGCCTGCTCGACGACCCGGAGCAACACCACAATCGACGCGGCAGCCGCGGCTCCGGTCAACGCCGAACGGTCGTAGGACCACCACACCGTGAACCCAAACGCCAACAGCACCAGCTGAACCACGACCGTGAACACCTGCTGCCCGGGGATCTGCCAAAGCAGGACCCTGCGGGTCTTCCGCCGCGCCTCGGCGATGGCCCGGTCAACCAATCGGGTGCTCGCGTCCACCCGGCGCGCGGTGCGCAAGGTCGGCTGCACGAGCGCGAACTCGAAAAGCCTGTCATCGAGACCGGCATTGGCCGCCGCAAACTCCGCCGTGGACCTGTCCTCCAGCTTCGCCGACGCCCACAGCGACCCCAGGCAAGCGATGCCGCCGAGGAACGTCACCGCGCCAAGCGCGGGAGAGACGAGCAGCAGCCCGATGCCCAACCCGAAGATGAACACAATCGAGGTGATCACGGGCCCGATCAGCAGGATCACCGCCGAGGTGACCGTGCTGGCCTTGGTGACCAAATCGCGGATGGCACCTTCCTTTTCGGAAGTCAGCCGAGCATCCGGCCACGAAAGCACGGCACCCGGGGCGTTGCTGTGGATCTCGCGCATGACGGCGATGCCCAGATCGAGCCCCCTGTGGGCGGCGAAGATGTCGACACCCCAACTGCAGGCCACGAACAGCAGCAACAGCGCCAGCCACGGCAACGCCGCCCCGGGGTCCGCCGAGAACAGCGCGCCCAACAGCGGGTAGAGGGTAACGACGGCCGCCACCTGGAGCAGTGCCGACACGGCAACCGCGCCGAAGAAGGACCACAGGGGACGACCTCCCCCGACGACGAAGTGCAGATCCCGCAACATCAGTTCTCCTCCGATTCAACGGCGACGGACACGGGTGCGCCGCAATGCGCATCCCACATCCGCCGATAAGCCCCACCCGCCGCGACGAGCCGGGAATGCGTGCCCTCTTCCACCACTTTCCCCTCGTCCAGGACGAGGATCCGCGAGGCATTCTTGATCGTGTGCAGCCGGTGCGCGATCATCAGCACCGTCTTGCCCGCCAGCAGGCGTTCGAGCCCACGGTGGATCGCGGCCTCGGAGTCCGGGTCGGCCGCGGCAGTGGCCTCGTCCAACACGACGATCGGGGTGTTCGCCAGCAGCGCGCGGGCGATGGCCACCCTCTGGCGTTCGCCGCCGGAAAGACGGTTCGGTTCGACCACGGTGTCGTAGCCGTCGGGAAGCGCTTCGATGACCCGGTGCACGTCCGCGGCCTCCGCAGCCTCGCGGATCTGGGCGTCGGTCGCCTCGGGACGGTTCAGCGCGATGTTGTCGCGGATGCTCGCATGCACCAGCTGGGCATCCTGCAACAGCACCGACACCGAGGAATACAGCTGCTCCTGGGTGAGATCGCGCACGTCGACCCCGTCGATGCTCACGGAACCGCCGGTGACGTCCCACAGCCGGGCCAGCAACGCCGCCACCGTCGACTTGCCCGCCCCCGAGGGGCCCACCAGCGCGGTGACGCTGCCGGGCTCCAGCGTGAGGGAAAGATCGTCGATGACCTTCCGGCCGCCGCCGTAGGTGAAATCGACGTGGTCGAAACGCACGTGGCCCGGGGGCGCGGGACGATCCACCGGGGGCGCGAGCTCCGGCGTCGCCAGTAAAAGCTCGACGCTGGCTTTGGCGTCAAGTCCGCCCGACAAACTGGCCACACCCAACCCGAGGTTCAGCAGCCGGCCGCCGAAGGACGTGCCCAGGATGAGGAAGGGGATCAGATCCGTCGCCGGCATCCAGCCCGCCACGACCATCGCGAATCCCGCCACTAGAAGCACGCCCAGCACCGTGGTGGGGCGGTTCGTCATCACCGCGATGATCTTGCGGGGGCCGGTGTCGCGCTGCCAATCGGCCATGAAATCACCGGATTCCCGCAGCGTGCCCTCGAGGTCGACGACCGCTTTCGGCCCGAAGACCGCGGAGGTCCCGCGCGAGCCGATGAAGGCCTGGGTCTGGCCCGCCGCCAGCACCTCGTACCGCTGGTTCTGCAGCACCTTGTCCTTGTCGCGGCGCTGGATTCCCTTGATGACGTAGATGTAGGCGACGATCGGCAGCAGCAGTACCAGGCCCAATCGCCATTGGACGGCGAACAGGTAGATCAGGCTGCCCAGCGCCGCGACGACGGCGCCGACGATGTCGGGCACCGCGTGGGTGACCAGGTAATGCAGTGCCCTGACGTCATCGCCGGCAATCTTTTTGACGTCGGCCGCCCGGCCGCGCATGAACCAGCCCAACGGCAGCCGGGAGAATTTCGCCAAGAGGCGATGCCGCAGCGCCGTGGCGAAGTTGGCGTCCAGGAAGTGAAGCCACAGCACCAGCAGCGTCGTCCCCGCCGCCGAGACGGCCATCGCGACCACCGCCCAGATCGCCGGTTTGGCGAAAGCCTCCGCAGGTGCCCCTTCGACGAGCAGCCGGGCCAGTTCCGCGAACAGGATGAAGGGGATCAGCTGCAGCAGGGACAGCGCTCCCTCGACGATGCCTGCGGCGATGAGCGGACGCTTGAGCGGCCGGAGCACACCCCCCTTGCCGGCGTCGGCGCCGGGGGTTTGCCGGGGTTCGGGAGCGTCGGTGGAGCCGACGGCGCCGGCACTTGCGGACGTGGAGGCGCTGGACGAAGCGCCGGTGGTGCCGGCGGTGGCCGAGGCGCCGGAGGCAGCGGAGGCAGCCGCCATGACGTTGACATCGGAGGCGGCGTCCGCGTCGGCGGCGGCAGGCGCAGCCGACGCGCCCTTCGCCTCGGTTGCCTCCGGACCCGCCGAATCGATGGTCTGCGTCTTGCCCATCTGGCGTCCGCGGACCCAGTAGGCATGCGCGTGCAAGGTCGCTCGGTTGAGTCCGAATTTCTTCTGCAGCAGTGTCTTCGCGTGCCGGGTCGACGCGGTTTCCGCTGTCACCCAGGCGTACCAGCCGGCCCAGTCCCCGTCGCTGATCGCCTGGACCAGCGCCTGCCCGTCGGGAAGCTCGTCGACCCAGGACGCGGTGATGTTCGGGCCCTCGGGCAGGGCGATGTGGTCGTCGTCGGGGCTGTGCCGCTCCAGGTAGACGACCACGGGGCTGTCCTCGGGGATGGCGGCGACCAGGGCGCGGATCGCCGGATAGCCGGCGAGGTCCCCGAGCAGCAGGTACCCCGCCGGGGGCGGCTCGGGCAGGGCGAAGGGTTGCTCGCCGTAGCGCATGGCGACGATCCGGTCGCCTTCCTCGCAGTTCACCGCCCAGTGCGAGGCGGGCCCGGCGGGCTCGTGTATGACGAAATCGATGGAGAACTCGCCGGTCGCCGGATCGGGATCGACGAGCGTGTAGCCGCGCTGGAACTCCTTCGGGCCGCCGTCGGGGTCGGGGAACCAGAGGCGCAGCCAGTTCGCCGGCGCTTCCCCCTTCGGATCGAGCAGCCCTTCCGAGCGGCACGTGACCCGGATGAAGTGCGGCGCGAGCCGGCGTTTCCCGATCACGGTCACCGCATGTTCCTTGGCGCCCAGGCCACGGAGTACGACGGCCTCAAACCCCTTCGCCATCGACCACTCACCTTTCGAGGATGGGTCCCGTCGCAAAGCGCACGGGGCCGACGCAGACATTTGAAGGACAGCCTAGCCTAACTATATGACAGGTTCCATGGCGTCCGACCATCGGCAAGGTAGCGCCACTGCCCAATGCGGCCATCCCCGATCGAAAGGGCGGCACGATGAAGCTCGGCGAGCTCGCGGCGGCCACGGACACGTCGACCGCGACCATCAAGTACTACATCCGCGAGGGCCTGCTTCCGCCCGGGGCGAAGAAGAACCAGACCACGTCCGTCTACGGTCCCGCGCACCGCGAGCGCCTCGAATTGATTTCCGCTTTACGGGTTCTTCACGATTTAGAGTGCGTTGATCCGGGTGTGCAGCTGCCCGGAGTGAATCAGGCACCGCAAGATGTAGTGGTCGAGGTTGCGGAACCCCAGGGCGATCCCCCGTAGATTCTCTAACCGGCCATTGATGGCCTCGACCGGCCCGTTGGACGCCCCGATGTCGAAGTAAGCCAGCACGTCCTCGCGCCGGCGCCACAACGTCCGACCCAGCTGGGCCAGCTCCTCCAGACCTTTCGGCACGCCCTTACGCAGGGTGTTGATGATCCTCAACTTCTTGCCCTCCGATGTCTTCGGGTGCCCGTAGGCCTGGATCATGTCCTGTGAGAGCCATCCACGTGACCTCGAGTGCCACGTATTCGTCATCGGTGGCCCACAACAGGTCCAGCCGCCTGTTCTGCCGCTCGGCGAGGTAGTTCCTCCTGGCCAGCAAGGTCCGCCGGTGCTTGTACAGCGGATCATCCTTGCGTCCACGCCGCCCCGTGATCTCACGTTGGAGCCTCCGCCGGCAGCCAGTGAGCTTGTCCGCGGCCAGATGCACGACGTGAAACGGATCCATCACCTTCCTCGCCTGCGGCAGAACCTGGTCGACGGCGGTGGCGTAGCCGGTGAAGCCGTCCATGGTCACCACCTGCACCTGGCTGCGGAAACCAGGGTCGCGTTCCTGCAGCCACGTGCGCAGCACGTCCGCGCTGCGGCCAGGCCGGATATCCAGTAGTCGGGCCGGCCCACGGCCATCGGCCAGCGGGGTAAGGTCGACCAGGATCGTCACCAGGTTCGACGGCTGGCCTGGCTTTCGGGTGTGCTTCCACACGTGCTCATCCACCCCGAGGATGCGCACCCCGTCCAGATGGGAGGGGTTGTCGTAGACGAACTTGCGGCAGGCGTCCACAGCTACCTGATTGACCAGTTCCCACCCCACCCCGAGGGCCTTGGCGGTGGCGGCCACGCTCATCCAGTCGATGGCCAGTCGCTGGAGGATCCAGCCGGTCACCCGGTCGGTGAGCTTGGCCCCGTCATTGGCGCAGTTGAGGGAGGCTTGGAAGATTTTCCTCCGACATTGTTGATTGGTGCAGGTGAATCGGGGGACACGAACGTGCAGGCGGGTGGGAAACCCCACGACCGGCAGGTCAACCAGTCGGCGGACAGTGTGATCACGCAGTTTCCCGGGTTGGGTGCAGTCGGGGCAGTGCCCCTCGACAGCGACCGGGGCGGCGTCGATGATGGTGAAGGTTCCGGCGTCGGCGGCTCCGGTGATCGTCAAGCCGATTTCTGGGTGCTGTTGCAAAGTTGGGGCAGTAGGAAGAGCGACGTGAATTAATCACAGCCATGGGTATCTTCTCCGGTCGTCATTTCCCCCGTGACATCATTCTGTGGGCAGTGCGGTGGTACTGCCGCTACGGGGTGAGCTACCGCGATCTGGAGGAAATGATGACCGAGCGGGGCGTGCCGGTCGATCACACCACGATCTACCGCTGGGTCCAGAAATACGCCCCTGAGCTGGACAAGCAAACACGGTGGTACCGGCAGGTACCTGACTGGCAGGCCAGTTCCTGGCGGGTGGATGAGACCTATATCCGGGTCGGCGGGAAGTGGTGCTATCTCTATCGGGCGATCACCGCCGGTGGTCAGACCCTGGACTTTTACCTCTCTCCGAAGCGGAACGTGGCCGCAGCGAAGCGTTTCCTGGCCAAGGCCCTCAGATCCAATGCATCAGCCGGGTATCCCAGAGTGATCAACACCGATAAAGCACCCTCCCTAGCCAGGGCAATCGCCGAGTTGAAGTCAGAGGGAATCTGCCCGCCAACAGTGGAACACCGGCAGGTGAAATACCTCAACAACATCCTGGAAGGCGACCATGGTCGGCTGAAGCGGATCCTCGGGCCGAAAGGCGCGTTTAAGAACCGGACATCTGCATATCGGACGTTGAAAGGGATGGAGGCGATGCACTCATTGCGGAAAGGGCAAGGCACGATGTTTGCCCACGGGCAACCGAACCCGGACGCGGTGATCGTCAACCGGGTGTTCGAGACGGCCTGAGAACGCCCACACGCAGCGGCCATCAGGGAATGAGAAACTGAGTCTTCGCTGCTCTCCGCCCAACTTTGCAACAGCACCGTCGGTCCGCGGCGAGTTTCCCACCAGGGCCGGCAATAAACAGTTGAAA